>DASYJJ010000216.1:0-14379 GCA_035996605.1 Rhodanobacteraceae bacterium | reverse complement strand
CTCCATCCCGAGACGGAGTTGCACAAACTGCCCGCAGCATTAACGAAAATCTTCGTATTGCTGTGTCGGGATTGCGATTCGAGTCGGGCGGGCCTTGCGGCGCGTGACGCTGGCGCTCGCCGCAGAGCTCTGCAAAGCAGTGCGGAGTGTTCATGTACGCGAGCGACGCGATCGCGCCGATCATCGCGCAGCGCGCGTGGGCGGCGAACACGAAACCGGCAACCTAAAAATCCGAACGCGTAGGTCGCGTTTCAGGCCGTCGCGCCGAGCCAGCGACTCGCAGGCTGCGGTTGCCCGAACAGGAATCCCTGGCCGAACTCGCAGCCGAGTCGTTGCAGGAGATCGCGCTGCAGCTCGCTCTCGATGCCTTCGGCAATGACCTGCATGCCGAGCGATCCGGCGAGCGCGAGAATCGCGCGCACGACCGCATTGCTGCCGCTGCTGGTGCCGCCCGCAGTCAGTTCGGCGACGAACGAGCGATCGATCTTCAGCGCCTGCAGCGGGAACTGGTGCAGATAGCTCAGCGACGAATAACCCGTGCCGAAATCATCGAGCGCGATGGTGATGCCCGCGGTGCGCAGACGCTGCAGCGTGCGTTTGACCAGTGCAGGATTGTCGAGCAGCACGTGTTCGGTGACCTCGACGCGAATCGTGTGCGGCTCGACCTTGTGGGTAGCCAGAAGCTCGAGCAGGCGACCGGCGAGATCGGCCGAATGGAAATGGCGACCCGAAAGATTGATGCCGACGAAGCCACCGCCCGTGGTCAGCGCCGTCGCGACCGCGCAGACGCGCTCAAACACGAGCCAGTCGATCTGCTCGCTGATTCCGCTTTCTTCGGCAACGCTGAGGAAACTTGCCGGTAGCAGAAGGCCGCGCTGCGGATGGCGCCAACGCAGCAGCGCTTCGTAACCGACGACCTGGCCGTCCTCGAGCCGCTGGATCGGCTGGAAGAACGGCTCGAATTCCTGGCGCGAAACCGCGCGGCGCAGATCGCTTTCGAGCTCGAGCAGATACAGCGCGTCGCGATGCAGTGTCTCATCGAACAGCGCGTAACGATGGCGGCCTTCGGCTTTGGCGCGATACATCGCGACGTCCGCATCGCGCAGAAGATCCTCGGCCTTGCGATAACGCTGCGCGGCAACGGCGATACCGATGCTCGCCGAGGTGAACACTTCCTTGTTGGCGAGCCGGATCGGCGCGTTGAGAACATCGATCAGGCGTTGTGCGGAAGCGGTTGCGTCCTCGTCGTTCTCGATGTCGGTCAACAACACCGCGAACTCATCGCCGCCGAGGCGAGCGACGACGTCGCGCGGTTCGAGGCAATCGGCGATGCGGCGGCCGACTTCCTCGAGCAATTCATCCCCGAGCAGATGGCCGACGGAATCGTTGATGATCTTGAAACGATCGAGGTCGAGGAACAGCACGGCGAACAGACGACGCGGATCGCGCACGTAGCGCGCCAGCGCCGCGCCGAGCCGATCGAGCAGCAGCGCGCGGTTGGGCAAACCGGTCAGCGCATCGTGCAGCGTTTCGTGCTTGAGCTGGCGTTCGATGCGCTCGCGGCGCTCGATCTCACCGCGTAGTTCGCGGTTCGCGGCGGCAAGCTCGGCGGTGCGTTCGGCGACGCGTTGTTCGAGCTCCGCATACGCATGCTTGAGCGATTCGGCGTGACGCTTGCGTTCGAGCGCGTTGGCGATGTGGTAGGAGACGAACGTCAGCAATTCCTGATCGCGCAGCGTGTAGCGGTGATCGTCCGCGTAACTTTGCACGACGAGCACGCCCACCGTGCGATCGACGCAGATCAGGGGTACGCCGAGCCAACACGAGGAAAGCGTGCCGTACGAAACGACCTCGCCGGTCGTCTGCAATCGGCTGATGCCTTCACGATCGGCGAGCAACGCCGTGCCCGTGCGCAGGACGTATTCGGTAAGCCCTTTGCCGAGCTCGCGTGGCTTGCGCAGCGGATCGAATTCGTCGACGGAATACGGGAACAGCAGTTCGTGCTGATTTTCCGCGAGCAGCGAGATGTAGAAATTGCGCGAGTAGAGCAGGCTGCCGACGACGCGATGCACGGCTTCGTAGAATTCGTCGAGGCTGTCGGTCGTGTTGGCGAGCTCGGCAATGCGGAACAGCGCAGCTTGCAGATGCTCGCCGCGCTGACGCTCGATGACCTGCTGCTGCAGCACCTGGTTCGCTTCGCGCAGCGCGTCGGTCCGCTCGGCGACGTGGCGTTCGAGATCGGTCAGCGTCTGCTTGTGTTCGAGCGTGCTGAGGATGTGCTGCGCGACATATGCGAGCAGCGCGCGGTCTTCTTCGCCGAAGCGCGCCGATTCGGTGTAGCTCTGCACGACGATGCCGCCGACAACTTCATTGCCGCGCACCAGCGGTACGCCGAGCCAGTCGACGCATTCGGGTCCGAACGCGGCGACGGTCTCGCCGATGTGCTTCTCGAGTTCGGCGGTCGTGCCCATCAGCGCGCGGCCGCGGCGCAAGAGATGCCAGGTCAAGCTGCCGCGCATCTCGGAGAGCGGAGTCGCGTCGTGGGACGGCACGTCGGTGTCGGCGACGTCGACGAAATAAATGAAACGCATGCTCTCGCTGGAGCGATCGTAGAGAACGATGTAGAAGTTCTCCGCGTACATGAGGCTGCCGACGATCTCGTGCATCGCACGCAGCACATCGGGCATTTCGCGGTCGCTGTTGGCCTGATCGGCGATGGCGTACAGCGCGCGTTGCAATCGCTCCGCCTGTTCGAGACGCGTGACCGAGCGCTGCAGCATCTCGACTTCGAGCACGGCTTCGAGCCGTTGCGTGATCTGGCGAGCTGCCATTTCCAGGCGCGCGAGGCGACCATTGCGCGACGGAACTTTCGCCCCGAAATCACAGCAGAGAATCGCGCGCGGCGCGGCATCCGGGCGCGCTCGCAACGGCGTCGCAACCTGCATGGCGCCTTCGGGTGTTTCCGCGACGGAAACCTCGGCGCCACGCGTCAGCGCCTGACGGACAGCCGGAGGGAACTCGGCATCGCTCGCATCGCCGTCGGAAGCACTCGGCCAGTAGAGTTGGCAGCGTTGCGCGGAGAGCAAAGCAGGCAGATCGCGCGCAACGACATTTTCGAGCTGGGCAACGCTGGTGGCGCGCAAAAGGGCGCAGTAGAGCGCCTCGGCCGGCGTGCCGACCGTGGAAACGGCGTCGTCGCCACCCGAAGGTCGCAACTGCGCTGATTCACCCTGAATTGCACGCACTCGGCGGACCCCCTGACTGGTTCCTGCGGGCAATCGCGTAGTCTAGCCGTGGGCAGGTGCCCCAGCGAGTCGAACCGACCCCCGAATTCCGCGCTTATTGTCATCTCCGCGGAGATGAACTTTGGCACACTCGGACCCCGCCGGACGTGACCAGCGTCGCTGTTAGTTTTCCGTAAATCAGAGTAATATTCGGACGTCTATCCGACGCCAACAGGAACTACGGCGCGGTTCGGGTGTTCCCACATCCGATCGCCTGGAGTGACCCGCCAAACCCGATGTTTTCGCGCCTCGCCACTTTTTTGCTCGGCTTCGTGTTGTCGTCAGCGGCGACAGCCCAGGAGCTGCCTGCGCTGGTGACGGGTTCCGGCGGATCCCAGACGGCGCTCGTCGAGCAATTGCTGGCGCTGGACGACACGTCCACTTCGACGCTTTGGACAGGCGCGCAATCGGGTTCGGTGGTGCCGATCTGGTCGGGCGCGGATGGCCATCTGCTGGCGATCGTCGCCGTTCCTGGCGAGTGGGGTTCGCCGCTGCTGTCGGGAACGATGGCACAGGCAGGTCCGGCAAACTGGTATCTCATGGGTGCGACGACACTCGAGCCGAGCGGCCTGCGCTGGCAGGCGAACAACGGCTTCCATGTCGACGCATTATTCAGTCAGAGCCAGAGCGTGTTGCCTGCGTTGTGCGGTGTCGAATGCAACACGAACCGGCAAAGTGCGTTGAGCGGATCGCTGGGCCTGGGCTGGATGTCCGCCGGCGGCGGTCTTGATCTTTCGTACGGACTTTCGTGGCTGCAGAGTCGTGACGCCGCGCAGGATTTTCCGCGTTTTCAGGGCATCGGCGCCGGAGTTCCGGTGCTGACTCTGCCCGAAGCGCTCTCTTCTGGATTGCAGTCGGAGACGTCGCTTTTTGCGCGCGGTCGCTGGCGTTTCGACGAAGACACCGCACTCGATATCGGCGCGAGCTACGGCCGCGGCAACACGTTGCCGTACGGCTCGATCGGCAGCGCACTGCCCGGCGTCGACATCGATCAGCTTTCGCTGAGTCTCGGCCTCGACGCAGGTTCATTGCGCGGCGCAATCGTCGGACATGTGATGCACAGCGACGATCCGGCGCTCATTGGCAAAAAGTGGACAGCGCTGGATCTTGGCGTTTCGTGGCGCACGCCGTGGCGCGCCGAAATCAGCGTCGGTGCGCAGAACCTTTGGAGCGCGCCGATGGATGCACCGCGCGATACGACCGATCCCAGTCAGGCGCGCACGCCGTACATTCAGTATCGGCAGGACCTCTGACGGTTTTTCGGGGCCCGAATCCCGACCGCAATCCCGGTCCGCGGATTATTTTTCCGTTGTTGCAGCGTTGGTTCCGATCGGCCCGCATGGGTCGATCGCGGGCCCGCATTGGCGTTTGCACGGACTGCGCAAGTTTTTGATATTTATTGCGAATTTGGCGTCTCGGGGCACTTTGTTAAGGCTCGGGTCAGGGATTCCCATGTCGTAAGAAAGTTGTTAGTATCCGCCGCTGCCGAGGGTTTTAGGTGGGCCGTTTTGGCCGTCCCCAGGAAGGGGAAGCACATGTCCCGAACTGTGACGCAACTCTGACGTTGGAGAGTGTAATGAGGCTATCGAGCAACGAGCTTTTCAAAGCCGTGCGCTACGCGTTGTATGCGGGTGCTTCGGCGGTGGTCGGCTACGCTGCCCCTGTTCTTGCACAAGATGCACCGCAAGACCAGAGCAATCAGCAGCTGGAAACCATCACCGTGACGGGTTCGAACATCCGTCGCGTAGACATCGAAACATCCAACCCGGTCATCACGATCGATCGCGCCGCGATCCAGAAGACTGGCAAGCTGACCCTGGGCGATCTCGTCCAGCAGCTGCCGGCGGTCACCGGCCCGAACACCAACCCGCAGGTCAACAACGCCGGCGGCACGGGTGGTTCTTCGATCGGCCTGCGCGGCTTGGGTTCGCCCCGCACGCTGGTGCTGATCAATGGCCATCGTTTCCTCTCCGGCGATCCGAACGCGATCCCGGCGAACATGGTCGAACGCATCGAAGTCCTGACCGACGGTGCGTCCTCCGTGTACGGTTCCGACGCGGTAGCAGGTGTCGTCAACTTCATCCTGCGCAGCGATTACCAGGGTGCGGAGTTCTCGACGAACTACGGCATCTCGGACAAGGATGACGGCGAAAGCCAGGGCTATCAGTTCACGTTCGGCCAGAGCTCCGACAAGGGCTCGATCATGGCCGGCATCAGCTACAACAGGACCGAGCAGGTTCTGGCGGGCCATCGCGACTTCTCGAAGAACTCCGTCTCGCTGTACGGCACGAACGGCCTTTCGCCGTACGGCCAGGCGTATGGACAGCAGTTCCCGAAGGGTTCGATCGGCGGCTCGACATCGTCGCCGTTTGGCCACGTCCAGACGCCCGACTCGTTCCGCGATATCTATCCGTGCGCGTTCCTCGCGCGTAATCCCGGCACGACCGGACAGAACGTCGCGACCGACTACCATTGCTATCGGAACAATCCGAATTCGGCCGGCCCGAGCGACAAGTACAACTTCGCGACGGTCAACCTGATCATGACCCCGCAGGAACGCACGGGTCTGTTCTTGAACGGCAACTACAAGCTGACCGACAACGTCGAAGTGTATGCGTCGGTCATGCACAACAAGACCTCGTCGGCCTTCCAGCTCGCGCCGGATCCGCTCACCACCGCCGGTGGTTTGCAGATTTCGGCTGACAGCTACTACAACCCGTTCGGCATCGACTACCGCTCGGGCGAAGGCAACTTCGGTACACGTCTCGTGACGCTCGGCAATCGCCGCGGCGCCTTCGGCACGGCGGTCGACCACGTTTCGACGGGCTTCAAGGGCTCGTTTGGCGTGTGGAACGATCAGCAGTGGAACTGGGACGTCGGCATGGACTACGGCCATGTCAGTCAGCAGACCCAGACTTCCGGTCTGCCGAATCTCAACAAGGTCAACCAGGAGACGGGTCCGTCGTTCCTCGGTACGGACGGCGTCGTGCATTGCGGCACGCCGGACGCCGAGATCAGCGGTTGCACGCCGATCAACATCTTCGATCTCAACGATCCGAACACGATCGCGGGATTGGCGGCGGCTGGCTCACCGGCAAGCAGCAACTTCTTCACGCAGGAGAAGGTGTGGCGCGCCGATTTGAACGGCGGTCTGTTCGAACTTCCGGCCGGCACGATGCAGCTCGCCGTCGGTGCGTCGTACCGCAAGGAATACACGCATTCGATCGTCGACACTTCGCTCCTGATCAACCCGGCAACCGGCCAGTGCGTACTGGGCAGCCAGTGCGGCTCGTCATTGCAGGGCGGTTACAACGTCAAGGACATCTACGCCGAGCTGTTTGTCCCGATCCTGAAGGACATCCCGTTCATTCACGCGTTGAACCTGACCATCGGCGATCGTTATTCGAAGTACAACACGTTCGGCAACACGAACAATTCGAAGATCGCGCTGGAATGGCGTCCGATCGAAGACCTGCTGCTGCGCGGCACCGTCTCCGAAGTGTTCCGTGCACCGACCGTGGCCGACATCTTCGCGTCGGCGGCGAGCGATGCGCCGAGGCTCTCGAATGACCCGTGCAATCACTACACCGGCAACCCGGTCAACCCGGCGTGCGTCGGCGTGCCGACGGACGGCACCTTCGTCAACAGCGAAGTCGCTTCCGGTCTGCAGAGCACCGGCATTGCTTCGGGTTCGGAATTTGCGGGCTTCCCGCTCGGTCCGGAATTCGGCAAGTCGTTCGACTGGGGCATCGTGTATGACCCGCACTTCATCGAGGGTCTGTCGGTCAGCGCGGACTACTGGCGCCTGTATCTCAACAACAACATCACCGGCATTGGCGCGCAGAGCGTGGTTGATCTGTGCTCCGCGGGTCAGCTGCAGTATTGCCCGCTGATCCATCGCTACCAGTCCGGTATCAACCAGGGCGAGTTCCAGTTCATCAACGAGCCGACGGGCAACCTCGGACGCGTCGATGTGAAGGGCGTGGACTTCGCAGCCAACTATCGTCTGCCGGAGTTCTCGTTCGGCCGCTTCAATGTCGGCGTGAATGCGACGTACCTCGAGAAGTACGACATCTCGACCGCGCCCGGCACGCCTGCAAACACCGTTTATCACTACGCCGGTCACTTCATGACCTTCGGCTCGGCACAGGCGGCAGGATGCCCCGGTGCAGGCGGCGGCGTGTGTCTGTTCCCGCGTTGGCGTGCGCAGAGCTCGGTGGGCTGGCAGCTTGGGGATTTCGACGCTTCGTGGCGCATGCGTTATATCGGCCGCTTCCAGATGGGCTCGCAGGCTTCCTCGCAAGACGTGTTCCCGGCCGGTACCTGCTACTACGGCAGCTACTGCACGCTCAGCGGCTTCGTGATCAAGTACGGCGCGACGGTGTACAACGACATCCAGGTTGGTTACAACCTGGAAGCGTGGAACACCCGCTTCGACATCGGCGTGAACAACCTCGCCGACAAGCAGCCGCCGTTCCTGTTTGCGAACAACACGCTGAACGCGAACACCGATCCGAGCGACTTCGACATGATGGGCCGTTACTACTGGGGTCGCGTCACAGTCAAGTTCTAAGACGGGTTTTTGGTAACATTGAAGGGCCGCGCGGATTTCCGCGCGGCCCTTGTTTTTTGGGCCTTGCAAGCGCGCCCATCGCCCTTCGTGGTTCAATTCCGTCGCAGCGCCTCTTGATCCGTTTTTCTTCACCACCACCCTGCGACGATGAACGCAATCCCGACCGATGCCATCGCCGCCGCCATGCGCGCGGGCGATCTTCCACGCGTGGAGCAACTGTGCCGCGCGGTCATCGCGGCGCAGCCTGCACGCGAGGACGCGTGGTTCTTTCTCGCGGCGAGCCTCCAGCACCAAGGCCGGCGCGAAGACGCGTTGCAGGCGTATCGAAGGCTGACCGAGCTTTCGCCGGCAAGCAGCACACACTGGTCGAACTACGCGACCGTGCTGAACGAATCCGGATCTTCCGAAGAAGCCCAGCGCGCATTCGAAGAATCGATCCGCCTCAATCCGCGCAACGCCGCTCCTCTGCTCAACCTTGGCCTCCTGTTGCTGCAACGGGCGGACTACCTCGGCGCGCGCGAGAAACTGCTGGACGCGATCGAGCGGGAGCCGAATGAACCGGTCATCCGCATTCACGCCGCTACGGCCTGTTGCCGCTGCCAGGATTTCGATCGCGCGGAAGCCTTGCTCAAACCATGGCGGGAATGGCTGCCGCTGAATGATCCCAATTTGCAGCTGGAGCTTGCGAACAATCTGCTCCTCTTGAGCGACGGTCCCGGCAGCCAGATGCTGCTGGAAGACCTCGTCCGCATCGCGCCGGACAATTTCGAAGCGCGCATCCGTCTCGCCGGCGTCTACGAGCGCATGAACCGCCTCGATGACATCGAGATCGTCCTCGACGGAACCGTTGCTGCTGGTCTGGTCTCCGACGAGGACAGGCGCTGCGCAGTCGAACAGCTGCGTGGCGCGCTCGCCGCGCGCCGCGGACAACTCGGCGAGGGGCTCGCTCTGCTCGAAAGCGCGGGCCCGCGTCACGCCGAAGACGCATCGCATTATTTCGAGCTCGCAAAGATCTGCGACAAGCTCGGCGAGACCGATCGCGCGATGCAGGCGCTCGCGAGCGCGCACGCGATCAAGGTCGAAGACCTCAAGCGCGTCGCACCGGAGCGCGCCGCAGCCGATCCGGAAGGCCCGATCGCATTGCCGAACGTGTCCGCCGAGGAATACGGCAACTGGCCGAAGTTCGTCGCTCCCGACGCACGCAATTCACCGGTGTTCGTGGTCGGCTTTCCGCGCTCGGGCACGACGCTGCTCGAGTTGATGCTCGATGCGCATCCCAGCCTTCAGTCGATGGACGAGAATCCGTTCTTCAATCGACTCGCCGAAACGCTGCGCCGCCACGATTCGCGCATCCTCTCCAGTCTCGACGTGCTGCGCCAGTACGATGTCGACGAGCTGCGCAAGCATTACCTGCTGCTGGTATCGGAGAAGATCACACGCCGCTGGGATGCGCAGCTGGTCGATAAGAATCCGCTCAACATGCCGTGGCTGCCGTTCATCCACCGGCTTTTTCCGAACGCGAAGTACATCATGGCGATACGCCATCCGTGTGACGTGCTGCTGAGCTGCTACATGCAGAATTTCCGCTCCAGCATTCTGCTTTCAGCGAGCGCGAGCCTGGAGCGGCTCGCCAGGACCTACGTCGCGATCTTCGATTCATGGCTGCACCACGTCGAAGTGTTCAAGCCGAACGTGCTGGTGTCGCGCTACGAAGACCTCGTCGTCGACACCGCGCAGCAAGCTGAGCGCCTTGCGAATTTCCTCGAGCTCGAAGACGCCTCATCCATGCTTCGTTTCGATCAGCACGCACGCGACAAGGGCTACATCGGAACGCCGAGCTACAGCCAGGTCATCGAGCCGGTGAACACCAAGGGTGTCAACCGCTGGCATCGTTACCGGAAGTATTTCGACGATGTGCTGCCGATCCTCGAACCCATGCTGAAACGCTGGGACTACGAGACCTGATTTGGCGTCTTCTGCTTCGGCGTACGCGCCGAGCTGTTCATCGCGCCCCGGCGATCGCTCAGCCGGAATCGGACCGGAGCGATCGCACTAAACCCCGAGCGCGCGCGTCAGCGGTGCGAGTTGCTTCTCGTAGTGGCGCCATTCCTCGAGCGCACGCGCGTGGATCGGCTCGCGCACCTGCGCCGTGCTGAGCGTCGCAACCGCCGATTCATTGCGCGTCAGGTCGACGCACGCGGGATCCCAATCGAGCCCGCAGAAATCCAGCACGCGACGCATCGTCGCTTCGGGCTGCTGCACCAGATCGCTGTAGACGACGTCGAGGATGCGGCCCGGCATCGCTGCGTGCCAGTGTTCGAGCACGCGCCGATATTGCAGATAGTGCGATGCGAGCGCATCGAGATCGTAAATGTGCGCGAACGCGTCAGCGAACATCACGCGGTAGTTCGAAAAACACACCGCCATCGGATCGCGCACGAGATGCAGGATGCGCGCCTGCGGCAGCGCCTTGCCGATGAGCCCGGCGACCATCCAGTTGCGCGGCAGCTTGTCCGTGAAGTACGGCTTGCCGTTTGCGCGCCATTGCGTCTGATCGAGATAGCGTCGGCCGAGCTCGGAGTAGTCGATGCGCGGCAGGCGCTCTAGGACCGTCTCGTCCAGCGTCGAACGATGATCGGCCGCCCAGCGCAGCTGCAGCGCGAAATCGTCGAGCTCGCCGGCGAGCGTCACGTCGGGATGATTGCCGAGCAGGCGATCGACGACCGTCGTACCCGAGCGCGGCATGCCGATGATGAAAATCGGCTGCGGACCTTCATGCGCGACATTTGCGGGTTTCAGAAAATCGGATGTCGTTGCCGCGATCAGATTTTCGAACAGAAGCCGCGAGGCCGCCGGATCGTGAGAATGGCGCGCGTACATGATCGAGTTGGCGTGTTCGAGCGCGTTCCATGCGTCGTCGTAGCGGCCCAGATCCTCGAGCTCCTTGTAGCGCGCGAACTCGATCGCGGCATGCTCTTCGCTGCCGTTCGCGACGGTCCTGATGCGGCGCCCGAGATCGTCCAGATGATTGCGCGCAGGCGTCTGCTTGCGCAGCCGCGCGAGCTCGAGCGTCGCACGCGCGGGTGCGTTGGGCATGCGCAGGCAAGCGTCGAGCTCCGCCTCGGCCTCTTTCATGCGTCCGTTGAAAACGAGCTGCATGCCGCGCGAAAAACGGAATTCAGCGCCGTCGGCGCCGGCCGCCTTGGCCCGATCGAGCAGTTCCAGAGCTTCGGCATGTTCGGCGAGCTTGTACCGAAAGCTCGCCGCGCGTGCGAGCGCCTGGACTTCGCGCGTGCGCTTGAACGCCGGGTGATCGAGCGCCTTGCGCGCGGCAACGGATTCGCCGGCTTGCAGCAGCGCGGCGACGACGTCGCCGATCAGGAACTCGTCATCGGGCAGCATTTTCGCTGCGTCCAGCGCATGACGTGTCGCGTCGCGCACGCGATCTTCCTCCCAGGCCATGCCGCCGAGGATCAGATGCACGTCGATGTTTTGCGGCGCTTCCTGCGCGAGCGATTCGAGCGTGACGCGCGCGGCGGCGAGCTGGTTCTCGTTGAGGTAACGCTCGGCTCTTTTCCAGAGCCTTTCTGCACGTTCTGTCATGCGTTTTGAAATCGTCTTCGGCTAGGGCGAATTGTACCTTGCCAGCGCTGCGCGCAGTGGATCGAGCAGCGCGCCGTAGCGTGCCGCGCGCGCGGTGTCGCGACGCAGCGGCTCGCGCACCTGCATTGCGCTCGGCGAGCGCACATCGCGTTCGGTGCGGTGGAAATCGAGGCAGCCGGGCTCGAAAGGCAATCCGCAGAATTCGAGCAGGCCGCGAATGTGTTGCTCCGGATCGGCCTGCAGATTTTCGTAGATGCTTTCGCGCACATGCCGAGGGTGCTGTGCGAGCGCGAGCTTCAGACTGCGATCGAAGTCGTGCCAGAACGCGGCAAGGTCGGCAAACGTGCGCTGGTAGTCATTCGCGTAGAGGAACTGCCGATAGCACGAAAAACAGGTTTCGAGCGGATCGCGACGCGCGCCTATGATCCGCGCACCCGGCAGCATCGCGCGGATCGCGCCGATGTAGTACCAGTTGTTCGGCAGCTTGTCGGTAAAGAACGGCCGTCGCGCGGACCAGTGCGAAGTGCGCGATAGATAGCGCTGGCCCAGCCGCTGCCAATCGTCCGGCCCCATTGCGCTTGCCCATGCCGGAAAAGGCTGTCCGCGGCTTCGCGATTCTTCGGCGAGCACGAGCGGAAGATCCGGTAATTCGCCGGCGCCTTCGACTGCGGAGTGCGAGGCGAGAATCTGCTCGATCAGCGTCGATCCCGAACGCGGCAGGCTCACGATGAAAATCACGCCCGTGCCTTGGGCGTTCCTCGAACCTTCGGGCGACGGCGTGAATGCTTGGTGGATCGTGTTAATGCCGGCCGAGAAAGCGCGAGCGTCCCAGTGCTTGCGCCGTCGCGCGATGGCATTGGCCTTCTCGAGCGCGTCGAGCGATTCGACGAAGCGTTCGTGATCGTCGAGCGCCTTGGCGAGTGCGAAACCGAGCGCGATGCGATCGTCGTCGCTGGCATGCCCATCGTCGAGTGCGGCGCGCAGGCGATCGATATCCGCCGCTTCGAACTTCGTGGTCTTGAGATCGGCGAGGCCCCACCAGGCGATGCCGGCGTAAGGATGCGCGGCGATGATGCTTCGGTATTCGGCCGCGGCCGCTTGCGCGCGATTGGCGACGCGCAGCATGTCCGCGAGCAATGCGCGCGCGGCGACATGATCCGGTGCGAGGCGGACCGCCTGCTCAAGTGCGGGAATCGCCTCGTCATGGCGCACGCATCGCGTCAGCAGAACGCCGAGGTTGTACCAGGCAATCGCAAGATCGGGCTGCAGTTCGCAGCAACGACGCAGCGCGTCGATCGCCGCGTCGTACTCGCCGGCTTCGGCGAGAACGGTGCCGAGCGTGTTCTGGTACAGCGCGTCGCGCGGGCGCTGGTCCGCGGCGCGACGAATCGCCGCGATCGCTTCCGCATGGTGGCCACGCAAACTTTCGATGCCGGCGACGAGGCGAAGGATTTCCGCATGTTGCGGGAAGCGCGCGACGGCACCGGAAATGTGCTGCGAGGCCTCGTCGAGCCGGCCGGCTTCGAGCGCGTGCGCAGTCGCGACGACGCGCTGGATTGCGGGCTCATCGAGCCCGTAGAGACGAGAGCCGGGCGGAATGACGGGAAGGCTCATGAAGCGTGAAGGGATGCGCTGAAAAAGCGAGAGTCTACGCGGTCGGCGGCGCATGCGAAGCGGAGGAGACGATTCCGCATTCCACGACGCCAGCGCTTGTGCGGTCGGGATCGGCTGAACTTGCCAGAACGAATGAATTCAGCGCCGATCGCGGCGAAGACGCGAAAGATAGTTCGCAACCGTCGCAGCACCGGCGTCGAAACCGCCGATGCTGCGCCCGGAAAGCGGCCGGGCTAACGGCTAGTAGTTGTTGACCTCGAACTGCTCGGGCATCGGTGAGTCCGCACCCTCGGCGAGCCTGATCTTGAGCGCGAGTCCGTCGCGAGAATCGGCGTGATTCAACGCCTCCTCGAGCTCGATCGTGCCGTTCTTGTACAGCGCATACAGCGATTGATCGAACGTCTGCATGCCTTCCTGGAGGCTGCGATCCATCGCTTCCTTGACTTCGTGGATCTGGCCGCGGCGCAGCAGATCGCGGATGTGCGGCGTATTGATCAGCACTTCGACTGCGGGCAGGCGATGCCCGTCCTTGCCCATGACCAGTCGCTGGCTGATTACCGACTTCAGGTTCAATGCGACGTTCATCAGGACGTTCTTGTGCGCCGATTCCGGGAAGAAGTTGAGGATGCGCTCGATGGTCTGATCGGCGTTGTTCGAGTGCAGCGTCGCAAGACACAGGTGTCCGGTTTCGGAGAATGAGATCGCGGCTTCCATCGTGTCCGAATCGCGGATTTCGCCGATCAGGATCACGTCCGGCGCTTCGCGCATCGCGTTCTTCAGCGCCTCGTGATAGCTGTGCGTGTCGAGGCCGACTTCGCGCTGGTTGACCACGGATTTCTTGTGGCGATAGAGATATTCGATCGGGTCCTCGATCGTGAGGATGTGGCCCGAAACGTTGGCATTGCGGTGATCGATCATCGACGCCAGCGTCGTCGACTTGCCCGAACCGGTCGCACCGACCAGCAGGATCAGCCCGCGCGGCTCCATGATGATGTTCTTGAACAGCACCGGCAGGCGCAGCTGCTCGATGGTCGGGATCTCGCTCTTGATCGCGCGGATCACCATGCCGACTTCGCCGCGCTGCTTGAACACGTTGATGCGGAAGCGGCCGGCGTCCTTGACCGCGATCGCCATGTTCAATTCGAGATTCTTCTCGAACTGCGGCACCTGGCCTTCGTCCATCAGCGAATAGCCGATTTTCTTGACCATGCCGCTGGGCAGGCCCGTATTGCCGAGCGGGTAGAGTTTGCCCTCTACCTTGATGTTGACGGGTGCGCCGGTCGTCAGGAACATGTCCGACGCGCC
>DASYJJ010000215.1:0-10790 GCA_035996605.1 Rhodanobacteraceae bacterium | reverse complement strand
CTGCTGCAGGTCTGTGCGTTTTTTTACGGCATGTCGGTCGTCGTGCGTGCGCGGCCGGCGTTCATCGTGGGTCGCGTGGACCGGTTCGTGATCGTGTCCGCGAACGATCTCGACGACGAGGACTTTGCGAAGGCTACCGATCCGCGATTCCGTTCCGCGCCTTGGACCGGGCCGAAGGTCATCGGCGCGCTGGCGCCGACGGATGTGCAGCAACGCAACGATGTAATGTTCAGCAGCGTAGGTGGCAAGGATCTGGAAAAGTTTCCGCAGTACTACACCGACTACGATGCTGTTGCGCCAACGTTGCTGAAGTACGCCAAACCAGTCGGCGATCTCGAGAAGACAAAACCGGAGTCCGCAAGCACGATCGCCGGCATTCTCTCGCGCAGGAATCTGCGCGAGGATGATGTCGTGTGGGTTCCGCTGGACGCGCGGCGCGCCAGCATGACGATGCTGCTTGAACGCACGTCCGGAAAGCCGCTGCAGGCCATCGCGATCGATCCCTGGTAGTCGCCTCTGCGTTCTCCCCAACCGCGCATTGTCAGGACCTGACACAGCCCGTCACGTTTAACGCGCATTTCCAGTCAATCTGTGCGAAACGCGTGTGACCGCCTTCTCATTCAGGGTCGGAAAACTACCGTCCGTCGGCGCTAGCCGCGTGGCACGGAAGATGCTCAATCCATCGGGCGAGCCGTTGACTGCTAGTCGGGGGTGACGGAAGCGGGCCAGACCACACGGGTCAACGGCTCTAGGGGCAAGCTAAACCTTCCAGAGGAAATGTCATGAATATTCGCAACAGCAAAGGCTTTACGCTCATCGAGTTGATGATCGTTATCGCGATCATCGCCATCCTGGCCGCCATCGCGCTGCCGGCTTATCAGAACTATGTCGTTCGTTCGCGCGTTTCGGAAGCGCTGGTGTTGGCTGACGGCCTCAAGGTCGTGGTTGCCGACAACGCGGCTGCCGGCAACCCGCTTGATCGTGGTTTTGTTCCCGCCACCGATTTTACGGCCACTCCCAACGTCGCCGCCGCGTTGATTGACGCAGGCACCGGCGTGATTCACGTCACGACGACGGCGATCGCCGCCAACGGCACTGTCGACTTTACTCCCAGCTCGGGCAACGGCGCGCTCGTGTCGGGCACGATTCCGACGACGCAGCTGATCTGGACATGTACGTCTGTCGACATCGCGCAGAAGTATTTCCCCAGCACGTGCATCGGTATCTAAGCAAGACTTTAGCTTTCGAGAATTTGTTGCATTACCAAGGGGCCCGCTCGGGCCCCTCCTTTTTTGGCACGGCAGTTGCTGGCTATTTAGTGCCTCTGTTGGGCGGTTGGGTTTCAACAAAGATTGGGCATTTGCGATGGGGCGTCTGTGACTTCCAGGGGATAGCTCATGAAGACGAACGGAGTGAAGGGCTTCACATTGATCGAGCTGATGATTGTCATCGCCATAGTCGCAATTCTGGCGGCCATTGCGATACCGGTTTATCAAAACTATGTCGTCCGCTCACGTGTTTCCGAGAGTCTGGTCCTCGCTGACGGGTTCAAAGTCGTCGTTGCCGACAACGCCGCTGCAGGAAATCCGCTAAATCGCGGCTTTGTTCCTGCCACAGATTTCACCGCAACCCCCAATGTGGCTGCCGTAATCATCGACGCGGGCACCGGGGTCATACGTGTGACGACAACAGCGATAGCCGGCGCCGGAGATATCGTCCTTACGCCTTCATCGGGCAGCGGGAATTTGGTGGCGGGCACCATTCCGACGACTCAGCTGATCTGGGACTGCACCGCGACCATTGCGCAACGCTACCTCCCCGGCACCTGCCTCGGCACCTGAGACTTGGTTCATCGGACCGAGCCCGTGGAGGGTCTCAATAGTGCGCAAATGAGCGACGTACGCCATATTCACGGCACTGGATTTAAGATACATTCGTTGCCAATTCCGGGGGTTACAGTTCACTCATGGCGATGCAGTTGAATCCAGTGCCGCTGGCCGGCATCACCGGCATCGCCCGCCGTTTGGTCGCGGAGGGCACGCTCAGCGAAGGTGAAGCCCGCAAGGCTGCCGACGACGCTGCACGCCAGAAGATTCCGCTCGGCGCATGGCTGGTCGAGAACGGCCTCGTCGCTAGCAATCAGGTTGCACTCGCATCGTCGTCCGAGTTCGGTATTCCGCTGTTCGATGTCGAGGCGCTCGACCTCACGCAGATTCCCCTGCGCCTAGTCCGCGAAGACCTGATCTCCAAACACAAGGCGCTGCCGCTGTTCAAACGCGGCAATCGCCTGTTCGTCGGCGTGTCGGACCCAACCAACCTCCGCGCCCTGGACGAGATCAAGTTCCAGTCCAATCACATCATCGAGCCGATCCTGATCGACGAGCAGCAGATCGATCGCGCGATCGAACAAGCCTTCAACGCAACCTCCACCGTCGTCGACGGACTGGACGATGCAGA
This sequence comes from Rhodanobacteraceae bacterium, assembly GCA_035996605.1. GTDB lineage: Bacteria > Pseudomonadota > Gammaproteobacteria > Xanthomonadales > Rhodanobacteraceae > Dokdonella_A. The sequence continues at coordinate 8,333 of DASYJJ010000215.1, read as the reverse complement.
AGGACTGGAGAATCTCGAGCTCGGTGCCATCGACGACGATGGCGAGGCCACCGGCCACGACGCGACCGGCAACGACGATGCGCCGGTCGTCAAGTTCGTCAACAAGGTGCTCGTCGATGCGATCAAGCGGGGCGCATCCGACATCCATTTCGAACCCTACGAGCAGGCGTTCCGCGTGCGTTTCCGCATGGACGGAATGCTGCGCGCGGTGGCCTCGCCGCCGATCAAGCTCAACGCGCGCATTACCTCGCGCCTGAAGGTCATGAGCGGTCTCGATATCGCCGAGCGCCGCGTGCCGCAGGACGGACGCATCAAGCTCAATCTCTCGAAGACGAAGTCGATCGACTTTCGTGTCAGCACTTGTCCCACGTTGTTCGGCGAAAAAGTCGTGCTGCGTATCCTCGACGGCTCGGCCGCGAAGATGGGCATCGACAAGCTCGGCTACGAGGAAGACCAGAAAAAACTTTTCGTCGATGCGATCGACAGGCCGTACGGCATGGTGCTGGTGACCGGCCCGACCGGCTCCGGAAAAACCGTTTCGCTTTATACCGCGCTCAATATCCTCAACACCGAAGGCCGCAACATCTCCACGGTCGAGGACCCGGTCGAAATCCGTATGGCGGGCGTCAATCAGGTGCAGATGAACGTCAAGCGCGGCATGACGTTCGCCGCCGCGCTGCGCTCGTTCCTGCGCCAGGATCCGGACGTGATCATGGTCGGCGAAATTCGCGACCTGGAAACGGCCGAGATCGCGATCAAGGCCGCGCAAACCGGTCACATGGTGCTGTCGACGCTGCACACCAACGACGCCTCGCAGACCATCGCGCGCCTCATGAACATGGGCATCGCGCCTTACAACATCACGTCATCCGTGACGCTTGTCATCGCGCAGCGTCTCGCGCGCCGGCTGCACGACTGCAAGAAGCCTTTGGCGTTGCCGCCAGCGGCACTCCTTGCCGAGGGCTTCACACAGAAGGACATCGACGCCGGCATGCAGATTTTTGACGCAGTCGGTTGTTCGGGCTGCAATGAAGGGTATAAGGGGCGGACGGGAATTTATCAGGTCATGCCGCTGACCGAGGATATCGCCAAGATCATCCTTTCGGGCGGCAGCGCGATTCAGATCGCCGAGCAGGCTAAGCGCGAAGGCATCCGCGATCTGCGCGCGTCTGCGCTGATGAAGACCAGGAATGGCGCGCTCAGCCTTGCCGAAATCAACCGGGTTACGAAGGACTAGACATCATGGCAACCGCCGCTACCGCCACTGCAAGAGCCGGCCTCAAGCCCAATGTTGGCAAGTCGCGTGCATCGATCAGCCAGCTGCAGACCTTCACCTGGGTCGGCATCGACAAGCGCGGCATCAAGATCAAGGGCGAGACCGTCAGCAAGAACGCGAGCTTGGTAAAAGCCTCGCTCCGCCAGCAGGGCATCAATCCGCAGGTCGTCAAGCCAAAGGCGAAGCCGCTTTTCGGCAAGACGGGCTCCAAGATCAAGCCACGAGATGTCGCCGTGTTCAGCCGTCAGCTCGCAACCATGATGGCCGCTGGCGTGCCGATGGTGCAGGGTTTCGAGATCGTGGCCGGCGGCCAGACGAATCCGCGCATGAAGGACATGCTGACCGACATCAAGACCAATATCGAAGGCGGTTCGTCCCTACATGAGTCGCTGGCAAAGCATCCGGTCCAGTTCGACGAGTTGTTCGTCAATCTCGTGAAGGCCGGGGAATCGGCGGGTGTGCTTGATACGGTGCTCGACACGGTCGCGACGTACAAGGAAAACATCGAAGCGATCAAGGGCAAGATCAAGAAAGCGATGTTTTATCCCGCGTGTGTCATCGCGGTGGCCCTCATCGTCGCTTCGATCCTTCTGATCTTCGTCATTCCGCAGTTCGAGCAGGTCTTCAAGAACTTCGGCGCAGACTTGCCCGCGTTCACCCAGATGCTCGTGGCCGCATCGCGCTTCATGGTTTCGTACTGGTGGTTGATTCTGCTGATTGCGATTGGTTCGATTGTTGGATTGTTGATGCTCTATAAGCGCTCCACGAAGTTTCAGCATTTCATGGGACGTGCAATTCTGAAAGTCCCTGTAGTAGGCAACATCCTGCGTCAATCCGCGATTGCACGTTACTCGCGCACGCTCGGCGTCACCTTTGCGGCCGGCGTGCCGCTTGTCGAAGCACTGGACTCCGTGTCGAACGCGACCGGCAGCGTTGTGTACAACGATGCGGTCAAGCGCATCCGCGAGGATGTCTCTGTAGGCCACCAGTTGCAGCTGGCAATGCGCCAGACCAATCTCTTTCCGAACATGGTCGTGCAGATGATCGCGATCGGCGAGGAAGCGGGTGCGCTGGACAAGATGCTTTTCAAGGTCGCGGAGTTCTACGAGCAGGAAGTCAACAACGCCGTGGATGCTCTTTCGAGCCTGCTCGAACCCTTCATCATGGTCATCATCGGCGTGCTCGTCGGCGGCATGGTCATCGGTATGTATCTTCCGATCTTCAAGCTCGCCTCGGTCGTCGGCTAAGCGTCAGGCGTGTCCGAATTTTCCTGGGCATTCGAACCCGGTCCGCTCATCGCGCTGACCGGGTTGCTCGGTCTCCTCGTCGGAAGTTTCCTCAACGTCGTCATCCTGCGCCTGCCGCGACGGCTCGAGCACGACTGGCGCGCGCAAGCGCGCGAGCTGCTCGGAGATACGACATCGTCCGACGAGACGCCTCCGGACCTCGTCGTGACCGGCTCGCATTGTCCTTCGTGCAAGCATCGCCTTTCCGCGCTCGACAACATTCCGCTCGTCAGTTGGGTCGCGCTGCGCGGACGCTGTCGATACTGCAAAGCGCCGATTTCCTGGCAATACCCGCTCGTCGAGTTGCTCACCGCGCTCGCATCGGCCGCGATCGCGTGGAAGTTCGGCTACGGCTGGCCGCTCGCTGCCGGGCTCGTGTTCACCTGGATACTGGTCGCCGCCGCTGGCATTGACGCGCGCACGCAGCTTCTGCCGGACCAGCTGACCCTGCCGCTGCTTTGGCTCGGTCTTCTACTGTCTCTGCTGCCGATCTTCGTGCCGCCCGACACTGCGATCATCGGCGCCGCCATCGGATATCTCAGCCTCTGGTCCGTGTACTGGCTGTTCAAGCTCGCGACCGGCAAGGAAGGCATGGGCTACGGCGACTTCAAACTGCTCGCCGCGCTCGGCGCGTGGATGGGCGCGATGAGTCTCCTGCCGATCGTGCTTCTGTCTTCGTTGATCGGCGCGATCGTCGGCGGCACGGTGCTCGCGGTGCGCGGACAAGATCGCAGCACGCCGATCCCGTTCGGCCCTTTCATCGCCGCGGCCGGCTGGGTCTGGTTCCTGTTGGGCGATCGTCTTGGGGCCTGGTACGCGAGCTTCTTCGCCGGCGGACATTGACGATCACTGCGACGCTATTCACCGTTCGGTTCGCGCTGCATCATAGTCCGGCGACCGGCGGGTGACCCGTCGACGAGCGAGCGTTCGATGCATCCCTTCACCGTCGCACTGACCGGCGGCATCGCCAGCGGAAAATCCGAAACCGCGCGGCGCTTTGCTGCGCTTGGTGCCAGCGTCGTCGATGCCGATGTCATCGCGCGCGAAATCGTGCGACCCGGCATGCCGGCACTCGATGAGATTGCTACCGCGTTCGGAAAGCAGATGCTCGATGCGAGCGGGTCGCTTGAACGCGCGGAAATGCGTGCGTTGATCTTCGGAGATGCCGACGCGCGCCGTCGACTCGAAACGATCCTGCACCCACGTGTCCGCGCGGAAATGCTTGTGCGTACCGACGCCGCGCAAGGCCCGTATGTTCTGCTCGTTGTTCCGCTTCTGGTCGAAACGGCGGGCTACGATTGGGTCGATCGCATTCTCGTCGTCGATCTTCCGCGCGATCACCAGCTCGCACGCGCGATCGCGCGCGATCGAATGTCGCCGGCGCTCGCCGAGGCGATGATCGATGCGCAGGCATCTCGCGAGCAGAGGCTAGCGGCCGCGGACGATGTGATCGACAATGGTGGCGCACCGGAGGCGCTCGATGCGCAGGTTGCGACACTGCACCAGAAATATCTTGAGCTCGCGGCGACACGGGAATAGCAAGCGAAGGCGCACGAATCGCGCTCGCTACACTGCTTCGCGATCGAGGAATCCAAGCGCCGCGACCGCCCCGTCGGCGATCGTCGTGACCAGCCGATACAACAACGCCAGCGCAAGCGCCTCGGATTCGCCGAGTGCCGGTGATAATCCGAGCGCGAGCACCGCTTCGCGGAGGCCAATTCCCGCCGGCGCACCCGGCGTTACGTAGCCGACGATCCATGCGAGCGAGAGCCAGCCGCACCAGGCGCCGAACGGCAGTGCATCGGGTTGCGGATCCAACGTGCGCAACGCGGTAGCGGCCAGCAGGAAAAACGCGAAATCGATCGCGAGTACAAGCGCGAGCCCCGGCGCGCGCCGGGAAACGGCCGCACGCGGAAGGCCGAAACGCGGCGCTATGTAGCTCAACGCGATCCATGCGAGCACCGCAAGCACGGGCACGAACAGGATGGACTTTCGCGCCCAAGGCACCAATGCATCGAGGCGCGGATCGGCCGCGACACCGAGCGCGATCACGGCAGCCGCGGTGAGCAACAGCGCAGCTTCGAGACCCAGCGCGGCTCCGAGTGCAGCATGCGGGACGCCTTCGCGTCGTGCCGCCAGATGGCGATACGCGAAGTGGAAGACGTTTCCCGGCAGATATTTCGCGACTTGCGCGCGCATATGTGCGCGCAGCAGCGGTCGTGCTCGCGCGTGCGCGTTCGATGCGACGCGCACGAGAACGACCCATGCGGCGCCGAGGAGCAGGCTTCCGACGAGATACAAACCAAGTGCAGCCGCGAACGCCGCTGCCGAAACCCGGGAAAGCTGCTCGCCGAGCGAGTCGCGCAGTGCGATTCCGCGCACGACAAGCAGCGCCGCCGCGGCCACGCAGAGCACTCCGCCCGCGATCGTGACGCCCCGCTTCAGCGCACTTTGCACAGCGCCATTGTCCACGGCAGCGGTGTGCGAACGTCGACGATGTCGAATTGGCGCTCGAGCAGATCGATGAAACCACGCCGTCCCCAGTGATTCACATGGCCCGGCGTATTGCCGAGATCGGCGATGTACTTGCCGCGCGCAAGGTTGAGCACACGCCACACCGGTTCGCGCGGAACGCTTGCGATCAGATACGGCCGCGCCAGTTTGGCGAGCGAGTCGACGCCGCGCGCCGGATCGTCGAGATGCTCGAGGACCTCGCAGCAGATGACCAGCGGCGCCGCTTTTGTCTCGTCGATGGTCTCGATCGGCTGCGTCCAGAAGGTCGCCGCGACATTCGCGGCGGCGGCGCGGCGGCGCGCTTCTTCGATGATCTCAGCGGAAATATCGCAGCCCAGCGCGCGGAAACCGCGTTGTGCGAGCCGGATCGACAACTCGCCTTCGCCACAGCCGATCTCGAGCGAAGACGTGACCGGCACCTGCGCCGCGAGCGCATCGAACGAATCGAGGAAACCTCGCATCAAGCGACGCGCAATCGGGTTCGCGCTGCGGTACTTGTCGTAGTAGTTGCCCGCGGGCTGCGAGATCGTGCTCACGCAGCGCGGTCCCGTTTCGAGGATGTGTCGCTCGCCGGAGCCGCGGTTGCGGCGTCGGTTCTCGTCTCTGCATTTTCGAGTTGGCGCAGGCGCCAGTCGATGCGCTCGAGAAGCCGCCGGTTGACGGCCGAGAGATCCGCGAGGAAGCCGAGCATGAAGAGGATGAAACCGATCGTGACGGACGCTGACGCGAGCACGGCGGACTGGATGTGGCCGGCGCCCTGCCCATCGAGCTTGTACGCGAGATACCAGGTGCCGGAAATCGCGCCGACGAGAAGGAAGAACAGCGCAACCAGCCAGAAGAACGTCAGCGGTTTGTAGGTCGCGAACACGCGCACGATTGTCGACGCCGAGCGCCAAACGTAGCGGCCGATGCTCTTGACGAGACGCGACGGGCGCAAATCCGGATTCGTCCGGATCGGCACCGAAAGCACGCGGATGTTGCTGTGCCCGGCCTGGATGATCGTCTCCAGCGTGTACGTGTAGGAACTGAACACATTGAGGCGTTGCGCCGCTTCGCGCGTGAATGCGCGGAATCCGCTCGGTGCATCGGCGACGCGCGTATTGCTCGCCGCACGCACGACGGCGCTGCCGAGTTTCTGCAGCCGCTTCTTCAACCAGGAAAAATGATCGGTGTCTGCGATCGGACGTGCGCCGATGACCATTTCGGCACGATGCTCGATGATCGGGCGCACCAGTGTTTCGATGTCGCGCGCATCGTACTGGTTGTCGGCGTCGGTGTTGACGATGATATCCGCGCCGTCCGCGATCGCGGTTTCGAGACCCGTCATGAACGCAGCCGCGAGTCCGCGATTCACGGCATGCTTCACGACGTGGTCGACGCCGAGGCGCTCGGCGACTTCGGCGGTGTCGTCGGAAGAGCCATCATCGATGACCAGCCATTCAACGGAGTCGCAGCCGGCGACTTCGCGCGGAAGATGCGCGATCGTCGTCGGCAGCGAAGCCGATTCGTTGTAACACGGGATCTGGATGACCAGTTTCATCGCCCGCTCATCCCCAAGATGACGAGCGATGATAGCAGCGCCGGTGACGGTAGAAATCCTTGGGTCGGGACGCCGCGCGCGTGCTGACGGAAACATCTCACCGCGCGCGTCTGTCGAGGCCGGCGCGCGGCAACGCGTGTTTTCAGGGCCAGAAGGCTCGTATCCCGGCCACGCCCTGCGCGCCGTATGAACGCGCGGCTCGGATATCGTCCGCGCCGAGCCCGCCCAGCGCATAGATCGGAATCGCGGAGTCGGCCACCCACTCGGCGAATCGCTGCCAGCCGAGCGGCACCGCATCGGCATGGCTCGGCGTCGGCGCAACCGGCGCCAGCGTCGCGAAGTCGGCGCCGATCTGCTGCGCATGCGCAAGCTCATCCGCATCGTGACAGGAAACCGCAAACCATCGGTCGGACGAGACCGGCCTCGCGTCGAGTCGCGCAGCGATGCGTGCGGGAACATGGACTCCGTCGAGACCGCACCGCTCGGCGGTTTCCCAATCGGCATTCAGCAGCAACGTCGCACCGTGGCGCGCAGTGATCGCGTGCGCACGCGAAGCCGTTGACGCGATTTCATCTCGCATCCATTCGGGCAGGCGTAACTGGATCAGTCGGATGCCTGCCGCGCAAGCGCGCTCGACGCCGTCGAGCAACTTCGCCTCTGCGCCCGGTGCAAGCGATGGCGTGATCAGATATCGATCCGGAAGCCGCAGCGCACGAATGATCGGTGCGTCGGCGTCGGGCATCGGCAGGTGCGCGAGCTCATCGATGTCGACCCAACGCAGCGGCTGGTCTTCGCGCGCGTGCGCGACGCCGGAGTATTCGGCGACGGTCCACGCGTCGAGCACGATGCGTTTTTCCGGATACGACCACGGCACGGCGATCAGCGGTTCCGCCGAATGGACCTCGATGCCGATTTCTTCGGCGAGCTCGCGGCGCAACGCGTCGAACGGCGCTTCGCCGGGATCGCTTTTGCCACCGGGAAATTCCCAATAGCCGGCAAGGTGTTTTCCGGCGGGTCGTTGCGCGACGAGGATTCGTCCGGAAGGATCCTTGACGACGCCGGCGACGACATGGACCACCGGCCGGCTCATCGTCCCCTCGCCGCGCAGCGCGTCGGCGGCGAGCGGATTTCTCTCGCTGCCGCTTCGGCGGTCAGGCCAGTTGCCCGTGACAGTGTTTGTATTTCTTGCCCGAACCGCACGGACACGGATCGTTGCGGCCGACTTTCGGCGCTTCGCGGAGCACGGGCGTCTGCGGTCCTGCAGCCGCGCGTGGCGCGGCTTCGGGTTCACCGGCGGCGAGGTCGCCCGCTTCAGCGTGTTGGAACTGGAGCTGGCGAGCCTGCGCCTGGCGCTGCTGCTGTTGCTCCATCGCCTGCACTTCGTCTTCGTTGCGGATGCGCACGCGTGCGAGCAGCTGGATGATCTCGTGCTTGACGCGCTCGAGCATCAGCTGAAACAGCTGGAACGCCTCGCGCTTGAACTCCTGCTTCGGCTGCTTCTGCGCATAACCGCGCAGGTAAATGCCCTGGCGCAGGTAATCCATGCTGGAAAGATGCTCCTTCCACGCGTTGTCGAGCACCGACAGCATCACGTGTTTTTCGAGCGCGCGCATGACTTCGGAGCCGACCATCGCTTCCTTTTCGCGGAACATGCGATCGACGTTGTCCTGCACATATTTGAGGATCGTCTCTGAGTCGACTTCGCTTTGTCCGTCGA
>DASYJJ010000214.1:0-3004 GCA_035996605.1 Rhodanobacteraceae bacterium | reverse complement strand
CAGACGAAGGAGCGCCTCTCCTCGCGCGACGCGGCCGGCTTCGTCGAGAACGCGACGCACGATGCGTTCTCGCTGTATCTCAACCAGCATGTCGAGATGGGCGAGAAGATCGCGCAGCTTGCGATCGAGCGCGCAACGATTCGCCTGAAAACCGAAAAGCAGGTCGTCCGCAAGAAGATCACGCAGGGCCCCGCGCTGCCGGGCAAGCTCGCCGATTGCGCGTCGAGCGATCTCTCGCGCACGGAGCTCTTCCTCGTCGAAGGCGATTCGGCCGGCGGCTCGGCGCGCCAGGCGCGCGACAAGGATTTCCAGGCGATCCTGCCGCTGCGCGGCAAGATTCTCAATACGTGGGAAGTTGAATCCAGCAGCGTGCTCGCATCGCAGGAAGTGCACGATCTCGCAGTCGCGATTGGCTGCGATCCCGGCAAGGACGATTTGTCGGGCCTGCGCTACGGCAAGGTCATCATCCTCGCCGATGCCGATTCCGACGGCCTACACATCGCAACCTTGCTGTGCGCGCTGTTCCTGCGCCACTTTCCGGCACTGGTGCGCGAAGGCAACGTGTTCGTCGCGATGCCGCCGCTGTTCCGCGTCGATGTCGGCAAGCAGATGTTCTATTGCCTGGACGAAGCCGAACGCGACGCGCTGCTCGAACGCATCGAGCGCGAGAAGATCAAAGGCGCGGTCAGCGTGACTCGCTTCAAGGGCCTGGGCGAAATGAATCCGCCGCAGCTTCGCGAATCGACGATCCATCCGGACACGCGGCGCCTGGTCCAGCTCACGGTCGACGGCGATGACAGCACCGCGGCGCTGATGGACATGCTGTTGTCGAAGAAGCGTGCATCGGATCGCAAGGAATGGCTCGAGACGAAAGGCGATCTGGCGTCGCTCGAGGTTTAGGGGCGGCTTCGCTAGCGCCGTATCTACGAACTCGCTCGCAACACCCCCAAGATGCTCCGCGCAGCACAATGCCCAATGGCCCCTGCGCGTCGACCGCATCGCGTGCGAAAATACGGATCGCGCAGAATCGCCGTTGGATTCGGCGCCGAAGTCTCCAGATAGAACGCTTGCCGCTCCACTGATCCGGATCGTCTGTGCCGTCTTCCTCTTCGCCCGAAATTTCCTTGCAAGACGCCGTCGTTCATCCGGTGACGAGCCCCGACGCGAGCTCCGCGGAGTCGGCGTTGCAGACTGCGTTCCCGATCCTCGCGATGCTGAGTGTGTGTCACCTTCTCAACGACATGATCCAGTCGCTGCTGCCGGCCATCTACCCGCTGCTGAAAGATTCGTTCCGGCTCGACTTCGGCCAGATCGGACTCATTACGCTCACGTTCCAGATCACCGCTTCGCTGCTGCAGCCGTTGGTCGGCATCTACACCGACAAGAAGCCGATGCCGTATTCGCTGGCGATCGGGATGGGTTGCACGCTCAGCGGACTCCTTCTTCTTTCGCAGGCGCCGACATTTCCGCTGCTGCTGCTCGCCGCCGCGCTGATCGGTTCCGGATCCTCGGTGTTCCATCCGGAATCTTCTCGTGTCGCCCGCATGGCTTCGGGCGGCCAGCACGGGCTCGCGCAATCGCTGTTCCAGGTTGGCGGCAACGTCGGCTCGGCGATCGGACCGCTGCTTGCCGCATTCGTCGTGATGCCGCGCGGCCAGGGCAGCGTCGCCTGGTTTGCGATCGCCGCGCTCGTCGCCATCGTTCTTTTGACTCGCATCGGCGGCTGGTACCGCGCGCACGTGCCCGCGTATCGCGCGGCGCGCACGTCCGCGGGCGCAAGCGCGCTGCCGCGGCGCACGATCATCATCACGATGACCATTCTTGGCCTCCTGATCTTCTCGAAATATTTCTATCTCGCGAGCCTTTCGAGCTACTACACCTTTTATCTGATGCAGAAATTCGGCATCAGCGCGCAGAGTGCGCAGTTGCATCTGTTCGTTTTTCTCGGCGCAGTCGCAGCCGGCACGCTTGCCGGCGGACCGATCGGCGATCGCATCGGCCGCAAGTACGTGATCTGGGGTTCGATCCTCGGCGTGTTGCCGTTCACGCTGCTGCTGCCGCACGCGGATCTTTTCTGGACGACGATGCTGACCATCGTCATCGGTCTCGTTCTGGCTTCGGCGTTCTCGGCGATCATCGTCTACGCGCAGGAGCTCGTTCCCGGACGCACCGGCGTCATCGCGGGACTTTTCTTCGGCTTCGCGTTCGGCATGGGCGGCCTCGGTGCCGCGGTGCTCGGCGAGCTCGCCGATCACATCGGCATCGAAGCCGTGTACGGACTCTGCGCGTTCCTGCCGGCGATCGGTTTGCTCGCCTGGTTCCTGCCGACGATCACAAAACCGCAGCCCGCGACGGCCAGGTAAACCGCAACCCTGCGCACCTGCGATCAATCGACGATGAAAAGCGTCGCGCCGCGCTCCGTTGACGAACGATGCGGCTCCGCATTGTCGGCGACCTGGTAGCTCATGCCTGCCGACAGCGTGAATCGTCGGCCGTCTTCCAGTTCGGTGTGGAGCTCGCCGTCGATACACAGCAAAACATGTCCCTTCACGCACCAATGATCGGCCGCGTAACCGGGCGAGTATTCGACCATCCTCACGCGGATGCGGCCGAAGTGGCGCGTTCGCCAATACGCGACGCCGCTCTCGCCACGGTGTTCGCTTCGCTCGATCTTCGACCAGTCGGTCGTGCAGAACGGAATATCCGACACCTGCATCGTTTGTCCTTTGTTGGTAAATGCGTCGCGTGACGCCGTGCGCAAAGGAGTTGGCTAATTTCTGTTCGACGCCTGAGTGAACACGCTCACCCGAAACACGCATCCAGCAACGTGCGCAGCACGCGCTGCGTTTCTATGGCAATGTCGTCGCGATACTCGAAGGAATCCTCGTCCATGTAATTGCGCTGCGCGAGCTCGAGCTGGATCGCGTCGATATCCTGCGAAGGCTCGCCGTAATGCCGCGTAATGTAGCCGCCCTTGAAGCGGCCGTTGACGACGTGCGTGAAG
>DASYJJ010000213.1:0-7841 GCA_035996605.1 Rhodanobacteraceae bacterium | reverse complement strand
CGCTCCGCCCGGTAAACCGGTCATCGTCAAGGTTTCCGGCTGGTGGGAACTCGAGCAAGGCATACTCGCACCCACGGCGAGTCCGCTCGCGCGGCTGGCACGTCGTGCGCTGCAGAAGGCATCGGCGGTGCAAGCCATCAGTCAACGCATCGCTGCCGAGCTCATTCGTCAGCGTTTCGATCGCGCTCGCATCGTGGCGCTGCCGAATGCGGTGGATACGCGGCGATTTGCGCCGCGTCCTTATCGCGAGCCTGTGGATGCCACTCTGCATGCGATCTTCGTTGGCCGGCTCGTGCGCGAAAAAGGTTTGTCGACGCTTCTCGAGGCATGGGCAGCGGCATTCGGATCTTCGGCGACGATGCGCTTGCGTCTGATCGGAGGCGGTTCGCTCGAAGCCGAATTACGCGAGCGCGCCCAAGCACTCGGTATCGGCGCCGCGGTCGATTTCCTCGGCCATCGCGAAGACATCCAGGATCTCATTCACGCCTCCGACATCGGCGTGCTGCCTTCGGTCATCGAAGGCCTGTCGAACACGCTGCTCGAATGCATGGCCTGCGGCTTGCCGGTGATCGCGAGTCGCATCAGCGGCAGCGAGGATTTCGTCGCGCCGGGTCGCAACGGCTGGCTGTTTCCCGCCGGTGATGTGGCCGCGCTTGCCGCGTGTCTGCGCGAGGCGGCCGGGATGTCCGCGACGCGTCGCCGGGAAATCGGCTTCGAAGCGCGGCAAACGGTGCTCGCGAACGCTTCGCTCGACAGCGTTGTCGATCGTCTCATCGCACTCTATCGCGGAGCAGCGCCAAGCAGCATCGCGCTTCCCGTTTCTGCACTCGCCTTTCGGAGCTGAATGTCATGTGTGGCATCGCAGGACTTGTCGTAGCTCCCGGAGCGGCTCCGCCGTCGGTCGAACTTGGCCGCGCGATGAACGCGATGATTCGCCATCGCGGTCCTGACGACGACGGAATCTTCTGCGACAACCGGGCGCTGCTCGGCATGCGGCGCTTGTCGATCATCGACGTGGCCGGCGGCCATCAGCCGATGCACAACGCCGACGGAACGGTGCAATGCGTCTTCAACGGCGAGATCTACAACTATCGCGAGCTGCGCGCTGAACTCGTGGCGCGCGGCCACGCGTTCTATTCGCAATCCGACAGCGAAGTCATCGTGCAGGCTTACGAAGCCTGGGGCGCGGAGTGCTTCCAGCGTCTGCACGGCATGTTCGCGATCGCGCTGTGGGATACGCGCACGCAAACGCTCCTGCTCGCGCGCGATCGTTATGGCGAGAAGCCTTTGTACGTGGCCGATCTCGGCGATCGCCTGCTGTTCGGAAGCGAACTGAAATCGCTGCTGCAGGTTCCGGGCTTTCGCTCGGAACTCGATCATGGCGCGCTGCAGGGTTACGTGACATTCGGTTACGTGCCTTCTCCGCTGTGCATTCTGAAGGGCGTGACCAAACTCCGTCCCGGGCACTACCTGCGCTACGTGGATGGACGCAGCAGCGTTCACAGCTATTACACGCTCGATTTCACTCCCAAAACCTCGCTCGACGAATCGGCGGCGACCGAAGAACTTGCACGTCTCCTCGACCAGGCCGTTAGCAGCCGCCTCGTGTCTGACGTGCCATTCGGCGCGTTCCTCAGCGGCGGCCTCGATTCGAGCGTCGTCGTCGCGCTGATGGCGCGCCATATGTCGCAGCCGGTCAAGACTTTTTCGATCGGTTTTCGCGAAGCGGAATTCAACGAAATCGAAGATGCGCGGAAGGTTGCACGTCATCTCGGCACGGAACATCACGATCTCATCGTCGAGCCCGATGCGGTCGAGCTGCTCGAACAGCTGGTCTGGTATCTGGACGAGCCCTTCGCCGACGCGTCCGCGCTGCCCACGTTTCTGGTCGCGAAGCTCGCGCGCGAGCACGTGAAAATGGCGCTCAGCGGCGACGGTGGCGACGAGGCGTTCGGCGGCTACAGCCGCTATCTGCGCTATCTCAAGCTGCACCGCCTGGGCGTATTCAAACCGCTGGCCGCGATCGGCGCGGATGCAGCGGCGTTTGCTCTGGGCGGAAAGTCGCGGCGGCGCATGCGCCGTATCGCCGAGTCGCTGCGTTTGCCTTTTCCGGAAAGCTATCTCAGTGTCGTTGCGCTGACGCGCAGCGATCATGCCAACGCGCTGCTCGGACCGCGCGAGAACCACTATGCCGCGCTGGATGTGGATCCGGCGCAGCTGCCCAAGGGAGCGCTCGATCGCATGATCGCGATCGATTTCGCGAGTTATCTCCCGGACGACATCCTGGTGAAGGTCGATCGCATGACGATGGCGCATTCGCTGGAAAGTCGCGCGCCGCTGCTGGATCATCGGCTGGTGGATTTTGCTGCGCGCCTGCCACCTGGAATGCGCATCCGCGACGGTCGCGGCAAGCACCTGTTGCGACGCGCGGCCGCGCGTTGGCTGCCGGCCGATGTGCTGGCCAAGCGCAAGCAGGGATTTGCGGTTCCGCTCGCGACCTGGTTCCGCGGCCCGCTGCTCGAATTCGCGAGGGATATCCTCGGCAGCCGGGCATTTCGCGAACGCGGGCTGATTGATGCCGCCGCGGCCATGCGCTGCCTCGACGATCACGTTGCAGGTGTCGATGATCTCAGCGAGTCGCTGTGGTTGATCCTCTCTCTCGAACTGTGGACGCGGCGCTATCTCGACGCCGCTCCGCGCGCCTCGGACTGAAGCGTCATGCTGCGCCTGTTGCTGTTCTTCCAGATCTTCTACACGGTTTACGAGCTGCATTTCCAGTTCGCAACTGGGATTCCCGGCATCAATGTCGTCAACCTGGTGTTCCTCGCCACGTTGTTCGCCATATTGATGAGCAAGCCGGATACGATTCACCCCAAACCGATATTGCGGGGGGCGCTGCTGCTGTTCTTCGCGGTCCTGCTGGTGGCGTTCTTCATCGCACAATCAAGCAAGCCGCCGGTGGATTCCGACGACATCACCTACGTCAAGACCGCGATTTTCTATCCGCTTCTCTATTTCATGTACCTGCGCTGCCGGCAGGACCTTAAGACCACGCGCTGGATGATCATCTTCGTGCTCATTGTCGCGGCGGTCGCCGGCGTGCAGGCGATCAGGCAAGGACTCGACTACGGCTTCGGCGCCTTCGTCGAAACGCATCGGGCATCGGGGCCTTTCGGAACCACGTTCGCGATGGCCAATCGCGCGGGCGTCTACTACGCGATGTTCCTGCCGATGTTTCTCGGCCTCGCGCTGATGATGCGCACGCAGACGCGCTGGCGCTTTGCGGCACTCATGGGTATCGGAATACTCGCGCTGGCGATCCTGTTCACCTATTCGCGTCAATCCTATTTCATCGCGCTGCTCGCGGCGGCGCTGCTGTTCGCTCGCAAGCACGTGGTGCTGGCCGCACTCATGGCGATCACGTTCATCGGTCTGATCGATTACCTGCCGGACAGCGTGACCGAACGCGTCGCCGAAACGCGCACGGAGAATCGCGTCGGCGGCGATCAGTACGACGTCAGCACCGCATCGCGCTGGAAGATCTGGCAGGGTGCGATGGGCATGCTGGAAGACAATCCGCAGGGCGTCGGTCTCAATCGCTTCCAAACGCGCATTGGCGCCTACACGCCGCAATACGCGAACTACGATGCCCACAATTTCTACGTGTTGACGGTGTGCGAATGCGGCGTGATTGGTCTTGCCGCATTGCTTTGGTTGATCTTTCGCATGTTCTCGCTCGCCGCGATGCTGCGTCGCGCTGCGGTGGACGACGAATCGAGAGCGCTCGCGATCGGTTTCACCGTCGCCGTGCTGTGCATGGCATTCGGCAATCTCTATGGCAGCCCCTTTCTCGAAGGCTCGGTGATGGGCGATTTCTGGATCCTGTGCGGTCTGCTCGAGCGCTATGGGCGCCTGAAGCAGATGCAGGCGGGCGATTCGTCGCCGACATCGCATGCGCAGTCGCTGATCCCGCAGGTGCGAGTGACGGCGCAGCCATTGAAGGAACGGCGCCCGATCCAGATTTGAACACATGCGCTCATGAATTCATCGCATGCCCGCGGCGGCACGCATGAATGCAATGCAATCTCCCTTGTCCGTGCCCCGAGATCTGCAACGGGGAAAACTGCGGTGACCTTCGGACGCCGATCCGCTTACGGATCGAACCCGTCGTTGAATATCCTGTCCGGCACGATCTGTATGCCATTGATGGGCGCATGCGACGAGCCGACCGGAGTTGCGGTGAGCGTAAACCCGGTGGAGTTCAGCGCCAGCGTCGTGTAATTGCCCGGCGAGTTTCGAGCGAGCACAAAGGTGCCGTTGAAGTCAGCATTCGCGTTGTCGACGATGGTCACGCTGGTCGTGGCGCCTTCCACGGTCGTCAGTTGATATTGGGCCATGCCGGTGGTCGATCCGTTGTCAGCATCGGCATAGACATAGACGGCATAACCGCCGCTGTTGGCAGGAAGGTTCGAGACGATCACGGTTGCCGAGGTGCCGGGCGACGGATCGAGGTAGCAGCGCATGAACCGTTGGTTGCCGGGGTTGTCCGGAATATTCGAGTTGGCCGACTCGTTGTCTGCGTTCCAGCTCGCCCAGGTGGCAACAGATGTGCCGTTCTTGTCGACGAGAAGCGCGGGGGTCACGCGAAACGGGCCGCTCAACGCCGGCTGTCGATTGTATTGAACCGCGTTCCAGTACGGCTCCGGCACGACACCGGCCGTTTCCGAAATCGCCATGCCGTTCGGAGTGCAGTCGTTGGTCCAGAACTCGATGCTCGTCGCTTGCGGAGCGATCACGTCGAGCACGATCGTTGTCGTGTGTGCGAGCGCGCCGCTGCTGCCGGTGATCGTAAGCTGATAGGAACCGAGCGCGGTTTCATTGGATGTGCTGAGCGTCAGCGTCGAAGATTGTCCCGGAGAAATCTGCGCCGGCGACCACGACGCGGATACGCCCGGCGGCAGGCCGTCCACGCTGAGATCGATGTTACCGACGAATCCGGTGCCATTCGCGCTGATGACGTAGCGCGGGACGCCACCAGGATTTGCCGTCGCTAACGGACTCGGATCCACTTGTCCCACCGGAGGCGCCTGCCCCGGCAACGGAGTCGGCAGAATCGGCACCGCCGCAGAGAGTGAAAAGTCCGCTGCAGCGGGCAGGAGTCCGTACGCCGAAACGGAACCGGACAGCGAGCCCA
Source organism: Rhodanobacteraceae bacterium (assembly GCA_035996605.1). Taxonomy (GTDB): domain Bacteria; phylum Pseudomonadota; class Gammaproteobacteria; order Xanthomonadales; family Rhodanobacteraceae; genus Dokdonella_A. The sequence goes on along the minus strand of DASYJJ010000213.1, from coordinate 2,647 downwards.
CATAGACGTGCCCGTTGGCGACGGTCGGCGGGCTGAATTTGGGCCAGTAGCCCATGTTGTCCACGGTGTTCTGATCGGAATTCCATATTTCCATCAGAGTCGATGCATCCAGTGCGTGCAATTGGGCGTGCGTCAGGCCATGGCCCCCGCTCGCACTCGGCAGCGAAACCCACAGAATGCCGGAGCCGGCTGTGCTTGCGTTCGAGGAAAGCGTCATCACGCCACCGCCGAACGGTTGCGCGAGGATCGTGCTGGCAATCGGTGTCGTATTGAAAAGCGCCCCGCCGAATGCATAGGCTTTTATGTTGTCGTTGTCGGCCGAAACATAAAGTCGCGGTGCGCTCGTGTTGTTCCAGAACACCGGTCCCCCCGCAAGAATAAAGAAATCCGCCGAGTACGGTGGCGTCTGATCGTTGACGGTGATGATTTGATTGATCTGCGTGTTGCCGGCCAGGAATCCGCCGAGCGATGTCGTATCGGTGAGGTACAACAGGCTTTGTTTGCCGCCGCCGACAATCAGATTCGTCCCCGGAATAAGCACCGGTCCGGATGATCCGAGATCGAAATCAACGCCATTGAGATCGGTCCAGTTGTCGGGCGTGAAATAGTCCTGGACCGACAGGAAACCAGCATTGGGCGCGCCGATTCGAACGAACGATTGACCGTAATTGGCGGTGCCGTCCCAATCTCCGTTTCCGACCATGTAATAGACGTGGCCGGAAGCGTCGATCACCGGCGCGCGCCCGCCCATCCAGATGCCGCCGTTGGCGCCATTCGGCGAGAGGCAGAGTATTCCGGTCCGATTGAGCGCGGTCTTGTCGTACGACATCACCCAGCCATGCCATGGCGCCAGATCTTCGTGCGCGGCCCATGCGATATAGATGTTGGAATTGGCGAGCGCCAGGCTCGCGCGCTGATCAGCGCTGAACGGGTCGAAGGTTACCGTCGTGCCGCCGTCTCCGCTGCCCAGGACCGCGCCCTGAATGACGGTTGGGCTGTTCGCACGTGCGTTGCCGGTCGCGATGTCGAGCGCGTGCAGCCGTTGCACGTAGCCGCCGTTTTCGCGGGTTCGAGCGACCAGATACAACGTACCGGCCGCAGCATCGATGACCGGCGTGCTCTCGATGCCGATGCCGCCGACGACATTGGCGGCATTGAACGGAACCGGGCTCAGTGCGCCGGAACTGTTGGTGATATCGACGATCGGCACCGGTTCCACGCCGGTTGCAGGATTGCGCAGATCGCGCATCCAGATCATCGACGGAGAATCGGCGTCGAACGCGTAGACGACATCATTCATCGTTGCCAGGTAAAGCACGTTGCGCGTGCCGATGCCCGGAACATCTACGTTCGCGACATACAACGGCTGGGCGTATATTCCGCCATCGACCGCATAGGACCAGAGTTTTCCGAACGTTCCAATGTTGACGTTCGCGGTCGTCAGTTGCGTCTCCGCCAGGTTGGCACCTGTCCGCGCGTCGTCATAACGCTCGGTAAGAACACTGACCTGCGCAATTGCGCAAAGGGGCAAAGCGGCGATCGCGCCCGCGAAAAACGCGCCCGGCAGTTTCCGGAAGACAAAATACATGGCAGCCATCCCCTCGGCGATCAGCCCTTCCGGCTGCAGTTTTCTGCGACTCGAAGGGTGAACTCAATCACAGTCTCCACGATCGGGAATTTGAAGACAAGCAAAGGGGGCGTGCGCTCGGGAATTTGGCTTTTTTTGTCGGATTTATCGGGTAGCTGATGGAGTTTGGATCGCCCTGTCATCGCATGGTTTGTGATGTGCGGCACAATGTAGATGTGCCTGCTTGGGCAATCTAATCGCCCACCCGTTCTCGGATACGCACACGCGAATATCGAGAAGGGCCGATCAGTCCCAAGTCCGCGCCAGTTAAAAAAGAATTAATCGCTGGTGCGGGTCAGTACCGCCGGAAAAAAATAATGTTCCTTTCAGAGATTCGTGAGCGAATTCGTGTCCCGCGCGGCCGGACGATCCTGCTTCTCGTATTAATCGTCGCCGGAATCTCGGTTGGTCAAATGGCGGTCGCCACCACGTACTACGTGCGCACGGACGGTGGAACCGCAGCGCAATGCACCGGACTGGTCGACGCAGCGTATCCGGGCAGCGGCAGTAGTCAGGCCTGTTCCTGGTCGACGCCCATGATCGCTCTGCCGCCGCCGCCCACGTACGGGCAACCCGCGATACCGCTGATCCAGGGCGGCGATACGCTCCTGATCAAATCCGGCAGCTACATGATCGGCTACGGCGCGCCAGGCGCGTCGAGCTGCAACACCGGCATGACCTACGCGTGCACGATGGCACCCGTCCCGAGCGGTCCGTCGGCGAGCCAGCCGACGCGCATTCTGGGTTCGGATTGCTCGGCACCCCCGCAACTCTGGGGCACGCAGCGCGCGGCTTCGGTGCTCAGCCTCGCCGGCAGCTCGAACGTCGAAGTCGGGTGTCTGGAGATCACCGATCACAGCTCGTGCATAGAGAATCACTGCCAGATGAGCGGCACCTGCGGCGGCGAGATCGATCGCTGCGAGCGTGACTCCTATCCCTACGGCAGCTGGGCTGAGAACGGCTTGACGGCATCCGATTCGAGCGAAGTGCACCTGCACGACTTGAACATCCACGGCATGG
>DASYJJ010000212.1:0-3976 GCA_035996605.1 Rhodanobacteraceae bacterium | reverse complement strand
AACGATCAGATATTGGTCGCGATGCGGCTCTGGTTGAAGTCAAGGCTAAGCACGCTTTCGGCCATATGCCGCGTGATCGCCGAAGTCTGTCTGGATTGCGCTGCTCGAGAAGCCTTGCCGATGCCTGGCTATACGCATTTGCAACGCGCTGTGGTTTCGTCGACTGCGCTCTGGTTCGCGGGATTCGCTGAAGGTTTCATCGACAATGCGCTGCGCGCGCGCGACACGCTGGCGTGGATCGACGCGAACCCGCTTGGCACCGCGGCCGGTTACGGTGTCAATCTGCCGCTGGATCGGGAGCATGCGACCATCGCGCTTGGCTTCGCGCGCATGCAAGTCAATCCGGTCTACGCGCAGCTTTCGCGCGGCAAGTTCGAAATCGGCGCTCTCGACGCGCTCGGCGCGGCCGTACTGGATCTTCGCCGTCTCGCCTGGGATCTGTCGCTGTTCACGACGGCGGAATTCGGATTCGTGCGGCTGCCCGCGGAATACACGACCGGCAGCTCGATCATGCCGAACAAGCGCAATCCCGACGTGATCGAGCTGATGCGCGCGACGTACGCAACGGTTTCCGCTGCGCGCTTGGAAGTCGAACAGCTGTTGTCGCTGCCGTCGGGATATCAGCGCGACTTGCAGTTCGGCAAGGGTGCGCTTGTGCGCGGTTTTGCGCGTGGACTCGCCGCACTCGACCTGTTGCCTGACCTGCTGACCGGAATCGAATGGAATGCCGCACGCATGCGCGCAGCGATCGAGCCGTCGATGTATGCGACCGATGCGGCAATCGAGCAGGCCGTCGGCGGCGTCCCGTTCCGCGACGCCTATCGGCACGCAGCCGACCGCGCGAACGCGACAGGCGAGGGCAGGACTCCGGAAGGTAGCCTCGCAGCGCGCGTCTCGCCCGGCGCCGCTGCCGATCTTCGCCTCGACACTCTGCGAGAACGGCTTGAGCGAATGCGATGAGACAGACGTCGCCAGGCTCTTAGCGTCAGCGCGTGAGCCAACCCTGCGTGCGCGCCGTGCAGAGCGCGTAAGGAAAGATCCAGAACAGTGCAAACGCGGAAAAAAATGAGTAGCCGATGCCGTAGACGAAATCCCAGGTTCGTTCGCCGCGCAGGTAATAAAGCATGTTGAACGAAGACACCAGCAGCAGTGCGCAGCAGAAACGCAACAGTATTTCCGGCTGGGTCGCGATGAGTGTCGACAACAGCGCCAGCGTTGCCCAAGCGACCGGATAACGCGAGTTCGTGACTACCGCTTCAACGAGAGCAATCGCGCGTGCTTTGGGCGGACGCCGCCAGACGATCTTGCCGAGAAAACGCAACTCCTCGCGAACGTAGCTGCGATCCCAGCGTAGGAACATCTTGCACAGCCTGCGATACGTCGTCGGTACCAGCGTGTGCACGATGCCGGCGCGCTGATAGACGCAGTCGTAGCCTTGGCCGAGGATGTCGTTCGTCATCGCGCGATCCTCGCCGAACGTGCAGGATCGGCCGAGGAAACGCTGTCCGACCCAGCCATCGAGCACCTGATGCACGACCCGCGCGCGATAAGCGGCAAGCGCACCCGGGCAGCAGTACACCGTGCCGTACGTGCTCTGCACGGCGCGAAGGAAATCGAATGACAACGCGAAGCGCACTTTCAGCATGCGCGGGATCAGTCCGTCGCCGCGATTGAAGACGCTCACCTTGCCGGCGACCGCGCCGATGCGCGGGTTGCGGAACGGGCCGGCCATCGCGAGCAGGGTGTCCGGTTCGATCACGCTGTCCGAATCGATCGTCACCATGATTTCGCCGCGACCGCGGCGGAATCCGGCCTCGAGCGCGGCGCGTTTACCGCGATTGCGCGCGAAGCGGAGCGGTGTCACGACATCGGGATATTGTTCGGCGACTCTTCGAATGTGCCGCCAGGTGTCGTCGGCGCTGCCATCGTCGATGACGAAAATCTCGAGCCGTTCGCGCGGGTAGCGCGCGTGCACGACGGATTCGATCGAACGCGCCACCATCTCGCCTTCGTTGTAGGCAGGGATGATCACGGTCAGGCTCGGGGCATCGTCCATCGTTGCCGGCGGCGGAGTGCGATAGCGGAACCAGAGCAGTGTGCGAAACAGCAGCATCACCATGCCCATCGCGGCCCAGAGGATGGCCGGGCTGACCAGGAAATGACCCCATTGGCGGTGGCGGGCCGCACTGATCACGCCGTGGAAAATGTCGAAACGCCAGCTCAGGAAAAGGACGATCGCGAATCCCAGAAGAATGAGCGCTCGATAGAAATGATCGCCCGGCAGATCGCGGTAATCGTGAAAGCGGATCGGGGGTTCGGCGGCCGTGACGTCGGTCGTCATCATCATGGGACTCGTCGGGGTATCGAATGTTCGCGGCGACCGGAACAACCTCGCATGAACAAAAAAACGCAGTTCGTTAATATTCGTAAGCCTGGCGAAAGGTTTGGTGAGCATCGTGCACTCCATGCGCGCTGTTTCCATTGAATGCCGAGTCGGTGTTGGTCTTGAAGTCCCGCGGGCTCGGCCCTGTCGGAACGCCGGCGATCTTCGCCGTGTTCCTCGCGCTGCGAATCTATTGCGCCTCACGCTCGGCGTGAACTCCGACGAGCCGCAGCACTTGCATGGGGTACGGGCATCGGCGCAACGGCTCGTGTCGCATCGCGACGTTTTCGACAATCATGCGCCGCTGTTCCAGCTCATTTGCGTGCCGCTGCTCGCCGAGCCGTATTTGAATGCTGTTTTGACTTGGCGTGGACGCCGCAGCAATTTCGCCGGCGCTTCGCATCGCCGGCGCCATTTCCGATCGCCTGATCCCTGCGGGCGCGCCGCTCGTGATATTGGATCGACCGCGCGTGCGCGACGTCGAATTCATCGAGCGCAAGTCGTCGCGATTTCGCCGCAGAGCGGGCTGATCCGTGTTGCCGGTCAACGGTTGGGCCTCACGCATGTGGGCGTCAGCGTGGCGTCCAACGTGCGTGCGCCGGTCGACTACGCGCTCATCGCGCCCGACGGAAGTGCCACCGGTATTCTCGATGGCGCGGAACTCAGCGGCGCGCGCGGCCTCTTTGGCGGTCGCCCCCCGTTCGTATCGTCCGCCGAGAGCAGACTTGCGGTAGTCTGGGTGCCGGCGCTTCAGCGCGGCCTTCAGCGCGGAGAATTGTTTCCGGCGATCGATCGATGACGAGAACTTTGAGATTCCAGGCCACCGACCGCTTGCTGGTGTTTGCGCCGCATCCGGACGACGAAACGATTGCGACCGGCGAGATGATCCAGTTCGCCCTAGCGGCTGGCGCAAACGTGCGCGTCGTTTTCGCGACAGATGGCGACAACAATCCATGGCCGCAGCGCTGGTGCGAACGTCGCTGGCGCATCGGCGTCGCAGAACGCGAACGTTGGGGCCATCGCAGACGCGGTGAAGCCGTCGCGGCGCTCGCGCGCCTGGGTGTCAGCGCGGAATCCGCGCGTTTTCTCGGGTGGCCCGATCTCGGGCTTACGGAGAAATTGATGCGCGACGACCGAGCGATCGAAACGCTCGCGGCCGAGATCGACGGTTACGCCCCGACGCATGTCGCGATGCCATCGCTTCGCGATCGGCATCCGGACCACGGCGCGCTTCGGGTCATGCTCGAACTGGCCTTGCGAAGAGCACGAGCGCAATGTCTGTGCTTTGGTTACGTCGTGCATGGGCGTTCGGACGATTCCGACGAATGGGAGTTGGCGCGTGATGCACAACGTCACTCGCGCAAGCGCGAGGCGTTGACGGAACACGCGAGCCAGATTGCTCTCAGCGAGCGCCGCTTGCTGCGCTGGGCAAGCCAGAACGAATCGTTCGAGCAGGCCGAGCCGAGGGGCGCGAGTGCCGCCGGGGCTGCGGCGATCGATGTGCTGGTGGTTCCGTTGGTTCCACGCTACCGTTTCTGGCGACGGCACGATGTGTTGCTCGTGCTCGTCGATGGGCCGAACATCGAGCGCGCG
>DASYJJ010000211.1:0-3915 GCA_035996605.1 Rhodanobacteraceae bacterium | reverse complement strand
GTTGACTCTCGTTTCCGCTACGTTGCCGGAAAAGGCGAGCGGCGGGAGCGCGGGCTTGAGTGGAGTCACTAGGCGCACACGCGACAATGCCGTTCGTGTGCGATGTCGGATGACAGATCGCCGATGCCGCCGTCGTGCACGCAAACGCGGTGTATGCCGATGCGGGGGAGCCTGTGCAAAAACCATAGGCGACGCCCCGAATCGGCGAACACGGCAACATGCTCGCCCGCCGGATCGTGCGCCGCGAAGTCACGGAAGCCGAGGAGCATGCCCTCAGCTTACCTACGTGGTGCGACGGCCCCGTCGACGCATCGAGGACACCGCACCATGATCCATGTACTTCGACTCCGCCGACGGCCTATCGCGCTCTGCCTCGCGGCGCTCTTAATCGCGCCGGTGGCGCCGGTATTCGCCACCACGATCCCAGTCACGAACTGCGCCGACGCAGGCGCGGGTTCGCTGCGCGATGCCGTCGCAGCGGCGGTAAGCGGCGACACGATCGACTTCGACGCGAACCTTGCCTGCAGCACGATCACGCTGACGAGCGGCGCGATTGTCATTTCGACGGGCGCTGACGGCATGCCGCTGACGCATCTCGAGATCATCGGCCCCGGCCGCAGCGTGCTCGCGATTGACGGCAATTACACCGATCGCGTGTTCGCGCACCAGGCTGGTCCGGACGGCAGCCTGCTGCTCACCAACATTGCGCTGCATCACGGCTTCACCGGCGGCGACGGCGGTTGCGTTTACTCCGAGGGCACGGTCAACATCGCCTACGCAGAGCTTTCCGAGTGCGCAGCGGGCGTCGCGATGCTCGCGTCGACGCCGAGCGGCAATATTGGTGCGCGCGGCGGCGCACTCGCCGCCCACGCCGACGTCTTTATCTCGCGCAGCTTCGTCGGCGACAGCATGGTCGACGGCCGCGGAGGCAACGCGTACGGCGGCGGCGTGTGGGCCGTGCACAATCTCGACATCGATCGCTCAACGGTTAGCGGCAACTTCGCGATTTCGGACACCGGCGCGACTTATGGCGGCGGGGTCGCTGTCGGCAATCGCGACGGTTCACTGCAGGGCACGCTGATCCTCAATCAGAGCGATCTCCAGAACAATGGCGCAACCTCGCATTGCGACTACTGTCCCGTGCGCGGCGGCGGCGCATTCGTTTACGGCAATACCTCGACCGGGTTGAGCTCGATCAGCGGCAACTCAGCCTTCAGCGACGCGCACTATGGCGCCGGCGGGGGGCTTTACTTCAGCGCGAGATCGAGCGGCGCGCCGGTCGGGGCAGCGATTGTCGACAGCAACGTCGGTAGCAACTCGTCGGACAACGACGGCGGCGCGATCGGCGCCGGGGGCGACCTTCAGATCATCGGCAGCACGCTGTCGGGCAACTCGGCGCGTTCGGGCGGCGCGGTGCTACAACTGTCGGGCCAGCTTTTCATGTACGACAGCCTCATGACCGGCAACATCGCGATGGCCGACGGCGGCGCGGTCTGGCAGTTCAGCTATGGCGACGTTACCGTCGAGGACTCGACGATCTCCGAGAATTTCGCGCAAGGCAACGGCGGCGCGATCGCGAACAGCTACGGCAGCGTGCACCTCGCCAACGCGACGGTCACCGGCAACTCGGCGAACGCGCAGGGTGGCGGCATCTGGTTCGAGTATCCGTACTACACGCTCGCGATCGAGAGCACGATCGTCGCCGGCAACACGGTCGGCAGCGACGCCAGTGACATCTTCGCCCCAGGCGCAACGGTCGAAGGCTCGCACGATCTCATCGTCGGGGCGCCCGGCGTGACGCTGCCAGCCGATACGATTTCCGCTGATCCGATGCTCGGTGCGCTCGCTGACAACGGTGGTCCGACGCTGACGCACGCGCTCGCCAAAGGCAGCCCCGCGATCGACGCCGGCAGCAACCTGCAAGGTTTTGTGCAGGATCAGCGCGGCTCAGGCTTCCCGCGCGTATCCGGAGTAGCGCCCGACATCGGGGCATTCGAACTGCAGGTCGGCGATCTCGAAGATCCGATCTTCGCGAGCGGATTTGATCTGTAGTGTCATTTCTGCGCGAGCTTGTCTTCGGCTATACGAACCCAGATCGATCGCGGGCCGGTATCGGCGCGTTGATACTCGCCACCTGGCACGACGGCGAGTGGGTTTACATCGGCCGCGTCGGCACCGGCGTTACTGATGCGCTGCTTCGCCAAATCTCCAACATCGCCGATACCTAAGTGCAACATGCAATCGGGCTGCGATGCTGCGAAGCACGCCCCTGCCGCACACAAACGCGGCGGCGGTCCTTGCAAGGAGCGCCTATGGTTCGAGAACAGGCTGACATTGGGCATCAAAGCGTGGTCAGTCGAGCTGGATCAGGACGATCGCGTCATCGAAGGCGCACTGGTTTTCGCCATAACCGTGTGCGCAGGCACCGGCATGGTCTAGCTAAGAACGCGTGTGGAGACGAAGGTCGGTTGTCTGCCCGCGTCGAAAGTGCCGGCGCGGAGTCGGTCGGCAAGACATCTGCGTTTTACAGTTCGAATCCGTTCGCGAAGACCGTATCCGTATCCGAGCCCGGATTGACAAGCGCGAATGCCGAATACTGATCAGGCCAAGGTGCCACCAATGTGGCCTGACCGGTCGTAGTGTCGACAACATCCATGTCGTTCGACGCTGTGTCGACATCTGCCGCGATCAGATACAGTTCCCATGTGGCGGGGTCGAAGAACAACGCACTGATTAACGCCACGTCGAAGCCGAGCGGACCGATCGTGCCGGTGCCGAGCTCGACGAGCGTGTCTGCAGCGACATCGATCGAGAACGCGTTGTCATTGGCGTCGAAAGCAAAGCCCACGAGACATCCAGCGTGCGAGCCGATCAACTGCGCGGCGCCGGTCGTAATATCGAGCGCATAGAAAACGCCGCCGTCGCACGAGCTATAGTCCGTCATCAGCAACATGTAGTTATTCACGGGATCCCACTGCATTGCTGCCAGGGTCTCGTCGCCTATGCCGGTCGGGCCTATCAGCGTCGTTTCCGCCGTCGTGGTATCGATCGAATACAGATCACCCGACGAATACTCGATCACATATTCCTTGGAAAAATCGTCACCAGCGAACGCGCCGACGAAAAAGTACTGCGTCAGCGGACCGATGGTGTCCGTGGTGCCGGCTCCGAAATCGATGCGGACATACACGCCGTCCGCCTGCTGGGCATAGGCGACTGGATCGGCTCCGGCATCGGGCTGAAAGAACGACAACGCCGCACCGAGACCAAGACACAGAGATCGAACTAGTGCGCGCGTATGCATGGCAGTTCCTGTTGCAAACACTCAGGTCGGTCAAACCGCTGGAAGGCAACTCTACTCCCGCGGCCGAAATCGCTCATCGAGACAATGTAAAAAGATGAGTGTTGGGGTTCCGAGCTCAGGATCGACGTCGTCGTATTGCCCCTGAGACGCCGCCGATTATTCTCCACGCGGGACGCGAAACGAAAGATGAGGAATCCCAAAATGAATAGAAGGGCGTTTGGGCACACCTCGATTCCGGAAATGATCGGAAATGCTCGCTTCGATATCCCCCATGCTCCCGGCTATGCCGCCAGCGAACCAGAGGGCGAGCCCAGCGGTGTAGGAGAAACGAGAGGCGGCGAGGAAGCCGCATATCGGGGCCGATCCTTACATTTGCGCGCTGACACCCTGGCTACGGCGCTAGAATCATGCAGGAGATTTGTTCTCGACGGCCGAGCCTCGGGGGACTGCTCATGCAAACAACACGATTGTGGCGATCCGTCGCTCTCGGAATGTCCGCGTCATTTGCGTTCGCCGCGCAAAACGCAGCTGCGGGCGCGATTTCGGCCGCGTACGCCGAGGAAGGTTTTCAGTTTGTGCGCTTTACCTTCGACGGCAATCCACCGCAAGAC
>DASYJJ010000210.1:0-4427 GCA_035996605.1 Rhodanobacteraceae bacterium | reverse complement strand
TGCAGGGTGGCGGTGAGATGGGCGCGCGCATGCGGCGGCACGACTGGGCGTCGACGTCCCTCGGCCCGGCCGCGTTATGGCCTCAGTCGCTGAAGACGATCGTGCGCGTCATGCTCGATTCGCGTTACGCGATGTGGATGCTGTGGGGACCGGACATCACGTTCTTCTGCAACGACGCATACCTTCCGACCGTCGGCATCAAGCGCGACTGGGTCCTCGGCGCGCGCGCCGACAAAGTATGGGAGGAAGTCTGGCCCGACATCGGCCCACGCATCGAGCACGTTCTGCAGCGCGGCGCAGCGACGTGGGACGAAGCGCTCCTGCTCTTCCTCGAGCGCAGCGGCTTTACCGAGGAGACCTATCACACGTTCTCGTACAGTCCGGTCTACGACGACACCAGCCGCGTCGCCGGCATGCTGTGCGTAGTCACCGAAGTGACCGAGCGCGTGATCGGCGAGCGGCGGCTGCGCATGCTGAGCCAGCTCGCGGCACGCTTGGCCGGAGTCGGGACCGTCGAGGCGTGCTGCCGCGAGGCTTGCGAGGCACTCTCGCAATATCCGCTCGACATTCCATTCGCAGCGCTCTATCTCGCCACCGAGAACGGCCGCGAGGTGCGGAATGTCACGTTCGTCAGCGGCGCCGATGCTTCGCTGATGCCCGATACGTTGTCGATTGACGATGCGCAGCCATGGCCGGTGGCCGCGCTCTATCGCACCGAGACCGCGCAGGAGGTGCGTGGTCTTTCCGGACTCGGCATCGACATTACAGCCGGTGCGTGGCTCGATCTTGTCGAGCGCGCGCTGCTGCTGCCGCTGAAGACGTCCACACATGGCCTCTCGGGTTTCCTCGTCGCAGGCTGCAGTCCGCGGCGACCGTTCGACATCGACTACGCTTCGTTCCTCAATCTCGTCGCCGCGCAGGTTGGTGCGGCGATCGCAGGCGCGCAGGCCTACGATGGCGAGCGCCGTCGCGCCGAATCGTTGGCCGAGCTCGATCGCGCAAAAACCGCGTTCTTCTCGAATGTGAGCCACGAATTCCGCACGCCGCTCACGCTGATGCTGGGTCCGCTGCGCGACATCGTTGCGGATTCCACATTGCCCGCCGCGACGCGCGCGCGTCTCGCGCTCGCCGAGCGCAACGCGGCGCGACTGCAGCGGCTGGTCAACTCGCTGCTCGATTTCTCGCGCATCGAGGCCGGTCGCACGCAGGCACGCTATGAGCCGACCGATCTCGCCACGCTGACGCGCGACATCGCAAGCACCTTCCGCTCGGCAATGGAAAAGGCAGGACTCGCATTCGACGTGTGCTGCGGCACCCTCGATCAGCCCGTCTACGTCGACCACGAAATGTGGGAAAAGATCGTCCTGAACCTGCTCTCGAACGCCTTCAAGTTCACGCTCGCGGGCCGAGTAGAGGTTGTCCTGCGCGACGGCGGCGATTCGGCACTGCTCGAGATCGTGGACAGCGGCGTCGGCATTCCTCCTGCGGAACTGCCGCGTCTGTTCGAGCGTTTCCACCGCATCGAATCCACGGCGGGCCGCACGCACGAAGGCTCCGGCATCGGCCTCGCGCTCGTGCAGGAGCTGGTCAAGCTGCACGATGGATCCATCGACGCGGCCAGCGCGGTCGGCGAGGGCACGACGTTGAGGGTGCGCATTCCCTACGGCGCGCGACATCTGCCGCCGGAACGCGTGGAGGAGGCGTCTCGGCGCTCACCTGGCGTCGCCGCTTCGAGCTCATTCGTCGACGAGGCTCTGCGCTGGCTGCCCGACGAGCACGACCGCGTCGATGCGTCCGAGCCGATGCCGTTCGATCGGGCGGCAGTGCTGGGAAGTCGTTTCGCCGCAACGTTTGGCGCGCGCATCGTGCTCGCCGACGACAACTCCGACATGCGCGCGTATCTGGGCGATCTGCTGGCGACGCACTACAACGTCGAGACCGCATCGGATGGCGAACAGGCGCTGGCGGCGACGCGACGCGAGTTGCCCGATCTCATCGTGAGCGACGTCATGATGCCGCGCCTCGACGGCTTCGGGCTGCTCGCAGCCGTGCGCGCCGATGCGACATTGCGCGGCGTGCCGGTCGTGCTGCTGTCCGCGCGAGCCGGTGAGGAATCGCGCATCGAAGGACTCGATGCGGGCGCCGACGACTACGTGATCAAGCCGTTCTCGGCGCGCGAGTTGCTCGCACGCATCGGCGCGCTGCTCGAACTACGGCGCGTACGCCAGAGCGCGGAACAGGCCGCGCGGCTCCGCACCGCGCAGTTCGAGACCCTGCTCAACGAATCGCCGCTCGGGGTATTTCTGCTCGACGCCGAGTTCAGGCTGCGCGAGGCGAATCCGCCCGCGCGTGCCAGATTCGCCTCGGTGCCCGATTTCATGGGCCGCGATTTCTCCGAGATCGTGCGCCTCACCACGCCGCCGCCATTCGCAGGCGAAATCATCGCGCGCTTCCGCGCGACGCTCGAGGCCGGCGAGCCTTATTTCGAAGCCGAGCGCGCCGGCACGTGGCTCGGTCGCAGCGAGAACGAGTACTACGAATGGCGCATTCATCGCATCCCGTTGCCGGATGGCCGTGACGGCGTCGTCTGCTATTTCCGTGATGTCTCGGCGCCCGTGCGCGCGCGCTTGCAACTCGAAACGGCGGATCGTCACAAGGACGAGTTCCTCGCCATGCTCGCGCACGAACTGCGCAATCCGCTCGCGCCGATCCGCAATGCAGGCGAAGTGCTGGCTCGACTTCGCCTCGACGACGCGCGCGCCGAGCGCGCGATCGGCGTCGTCCAGCGCCAGATTTCGGCGCTGACGCGGCTCGTCGACGATCTGCTCGACGTCTCGCGCATCACGCGCGGCCGCATCGACTTGAAGCGGCGACCGGTCGAGTTGTCCGATGTCGTCTCACAGGCCGTCGAGATGGTCGAGCCGCTGATCAGAGAGAAGGCGCAGCGACTCTCGACGACGATCGAGCGCACGCTGCGCGTCGACGGCGATCCGGCACGGCTTGTCCAATGCGTCGCGAATATCCTGACCAACGCCGCCAAATACACCGATCGCGGAGGCTCGATCCGACTCGAGACGCGCGAAGAAGACGGTCAGGCACTTGTCGCAGTCAGCGACAACGGCATCGGTATTCCGGCCGAGCTGCAGCCGCGTGTGTTCGACTTGTTCGTGCAGGGCGAACGCACGCTCGATCGATCGCAGGGCGGTCTCGGCATCGGCCTTTCCGTCGTCAAGCGACTGATCGAGATGCACGGCGGCAACATTTTGGTAGTCAGCGAAGGACCCGGGCGCGGCTCGTGCTTCGAGTTCCGGCTGCCGTTGATCGAGCGTGGCGCCACGCCGATGGCGCCGCCGCCGGCGATCACTGTTACGCCACGGCGCATCCTCGTCGTCGACGACAACGAGGACGCGGCGAACTCGTTGACGATGGTGCTTTCATTCGATGGTCACGAGGTCGAATGCGCGTACGACGCCGAGGAGGCGCTCGAACGCGCACAGTCGTTCAAGCCCGACATCGCGCTGCTTGACGTCGGCCTCCCGCGCATGAGCGGCTACGAGCTCGCCGAGCGCCTGCGCGCGTTGCCCGGTTTCGCCGACATCTATCTCGTCGCGCTGACCGGCTATGGCCAGGCCGAGGACAAGGCCCGCGCACTCGCGGCGGGATTCGACGGCCATCTGGTCAAGCCGGCCGAATTCCGCGCGTTACAGGAGATCCTCGAGCGCATGCCTCGTTGACGGCGTTGCGCGCGCGAGTGTGTCCACGCGATCGCAGCTCGATGTGAGCGGTGCCGTGCGCAGGAGGATGTGGGCTAGGTCGCGGTCGCTTATTTCCCAAGACCTCCTGGTAAGAGGAACTTTCGCCTATCCCAACGTATCGCAAATGTGGCCTCTTGGATCCGCGATTATTTGTATTCTTTGTGTCGCGCCCGCAAAGGTTCTACCCTTACCGCCATGCCTGTCCGCTTCGCGCTCCGTGCCCTGATCGCCATTGCCTTGATCCTTCAAGGCGGCGTCGGTGCAACCGCGGCATTCGCGTCGGGTCCGAGCGGCCATCACTGCCACTCGTCGATGAGCCACGGGGGACAAGCGCCTAAGTGTCCTTGTTGTCCAGCGAAGTCGTTCGGCATGAATTGCGCCGATGCCTGCATGACCTTTGCGGCATTGCCGACGATCGCGGATACATTCAGCCCGTCGGTCGCGTCGCTCTCGCCTCAGATCGAACGGACACGGCTCGTCGTCGCCGCGATCGACACGCCGCTTCGCCCTCCCATCGCCTGATCTCCAACGTCTGTGCGCGCGGCCTTGGGTCGCGCTGTCGCACGTGTTGCACGTGCGTGTACGAGGAGATCACATGTCTAGTTTGATTCGTGCGCCCTTTGGCGCGTGCGCTGTGTTGGCGCTCATGTGTGCGTCGGCAGCGGCCGGCGC
>DASYJJ010000209.1:0-5131 GCA_035996605.1 Rhodanobacteraceae bacterium | reverse complement strand
AGGGCAACGCGCAGAAATCCAACAGGCCGCGAATCTCGGCTTCGGGATCGAAAAGAATCGCCTCGTAGGACTGCGTTCGCACCCGCGCAGGGGCGAGCGCGTGCCAGAACGCGACGCTCTCATTGTGGATTTCGAGAAATTCGGCGATGTCGGCGAGGTCGTAACTGAATGCCTGGCCGCTCGCGAACAGCTGCCGAAAGCACGACAGGGCTGTCTCCACTGCGTCGCGCTGGCAGTCGATGATGCGTGCGCCGGGCAACATCGCCCGGATCGCACCGACATACACCCAGTTGCCGGGCGTCTTGTCGGTCGAACGGGGCTTGTGCGCGCGCCAGCGCGCCGTGCGATCCAGATACTCGCGGCCCAGGCGCTCCCAGTCCGCAGGCGCTGCAGCATTGACCCAGCCCGGAAATTCGATCCGGCGTCGCGCCGATTCAGCCCGCAGCACCTGTTCCATATCCGAAAGCTCGCTCGCCCCCTCGACTTCCGAATGTGCGGCGAGGATCTGCTCGACCAGCGTCGAACCCGAGCGCGGCAAGCTGACCACGAAAATCACCTCGTGACCGAGGTCGGGGGTGGTTGCGCCGTCGATCGGTCCTTTGAGCGCTTCCTTCACCTCGGCGACCGCCGAACGGAAGCGCGTGCCATTCCAGGGCACATCCCGGCGCATGCGCCGGTTCGCCTCGAGCAGCATCGCGTACGCATCCGCGTAACGATCGTTGTCCTCATAGGCCTTGGCGAGCGCGAAACCGAGCACGACACGATGATGCTCGGGAAGATCGGTGCGCTTCATCTGGGCTTGCATGCCTTCGAGATCGCTCGCATCGAAGCGGATGGTCTTGAGATTGGCGAGGCCCCACCAGGCGTGACCGGTATCCGGACGCGTGCGCAGCACCTCGCGGTAGTGCGCGACCGCAGCGTCGATCCGGCCGAGTTGCGCGAGAGCGTCGCCAAGCATGACGCGTGCGACGCGATTGTCGGGCGCGAGCGCAACCGCATGTTCGAAAGCGGTCGCCGCATCGTCGATCTGCGCGTCTTGAGAGAGTGCGCGGGCGAGATTGAACCAGGCTTGCGCCGATTCGGGAAAATCCTCGCAGGCGCGCCGCCATGTTGCGAGCGCCGCCGTCTTGTCGCCGCTGCCCGATTGGGCGCGCGCGAATTGATCGAGCATCTCGATGTCGGGCTTGGTTTTCTCCAGCACATGGCGCAGCGCGTCGAGCGCTTCTGCATGGCGGCCGATGCGATTCAAGCACGTCGCATGCACGCGCAGAACGGCCGGATCGTGCGGCGCGAGCGCGAGCGCCCCGGTCAACGCGCGTGCGGCATCTTTCAAACGATTGCGCGCGAGGTGTTGCTCGGCCTCGCGCAAGAGCGCTTGCGCGCGCGGCGCAAGCGCGACATCCGCTGCTGCGGCGGTGCGGCGAGCGGCGTCCTGTTTACGTTCGATGGGGCTCACTCGCAATCGCAGCGGCACGGAAGCTGCAGTATCGCGCTAATTGCGTTCGGCCAATACGGTGCGCAGCGGATCGAGCAGCGAACCGTATCTCGGGGCACGGGCGGTGCCACGCTGCAGCGGTTCGCGCACCTGCGCCGAGCTCGCCGTGCGCACCGTGCGTCCACTCTGATGGAAATCCAGGCACGATTGGGCGAACGGAAGGCCGCAGGTATCCAGCAATTCGCGGATATTCGCTTCGGGATCGTCCAGCAGCGCTTCGTACACCTGTGGATAAATCCGGTCCGGAAACAACTCTGTCCAGCGGGCCATGGTGCGTCGGTACGCCATCCAGTAGTGGCCGATATCGGCGAGATCGTACGAAAACACCGCGCCGCGCGGGAACAGGTGCTTGAAACACGACCAGCCCGTTTCGACCGGATCGCGACGGCAGTCGATCACATGCGCACCGGGCAGCATCGCGAGCGCCGCGCCGAGATAGAGCCAGTTGTTCGGCATCTTGTCGGTAAAGCGCGGCCGATTGGCACGCCAGCGCGCGGTCCGTTCGAGGTAGCGCTGACCCAGCCGTGAAAGATCTTCCGGCGTTGATGAGCGTATCCAGTCCGGAAATCCGCGGCCGCGTCGCTGCGATTCTTCCTGGATTACTGCGCCGAGATCAGAAAGCTCGCTCGCGCCCTCGACGTCTGGATGCGCGGCCAGGATCTGCTCGGTCAGCGTCGATCCCGCACGCGGCAGGCTCACGATGAAGATCACTTCGCGCCCAAGATCCGGTGCATCCACACTTGCCGGCGGCTGTGTGAAAACCTGCAACATGTGATCGATGCGCGCAAGAAAATCCGTGGCATTCCATGGCACGCGCCGGCGCATTGCGGCGTTGGCATCGGCGAATGCAGTGAATGCTTCGGCGTAGCGGCCGGCATCTTCGAGCACCTTGCCGAGCGCAAAACCCAGCGCGATGCGATCGATTTCGCTGGCGCCGGCGTGTGTCTCGTGCAGCGTCTCGAGCTGCGCCGCTTCGTCAGGTCCGAGCCGCAGCGTCTTCATGCTGACGAGCCCAAGCCATGCAGGCCCCGCGCCCGGCGCGCGCGCAATCACCGCGCGATACGCGCTCGCGGCGGCGTCGATATCGCCGAGGAAAAACAACGTATCGGCGAGGAGAATCGCCGCGCGAAGGTCCGCGGGCGCGAGAGAAACGGCGCGTTCGAGCGAATTGCGCGCCGCATTCGCGTCGCCGGACGCGAGTTGCGCGCGGCCAAGATCGCACCATTCCGAGGCGGTCTTGGGTGTCGCCGATGTCGTTGCGGAGTCCGTCCCGACGACGCGGCTCTCGTCGCTCATGGTCAGCTTTCCAGCGCGTTTCGCAGCGGGTCGAGCAGCGCGCCGTAATGTCCGGTGCGCGCGGTGTCGCGGCGCATCGGCTCGCGCACTTGCGCCGCGCTCGGCGTGCGGATCTTGCGCGTGTTCTCGTGAAATGCGAGGCATGCCGGATCGAACGGAAGCCGGCAGGCGTCGAGCAACGCGCGAATCTCGGTTTCGGGATTTTCGACCAGCGTTTCATAGACGAGGTCGTGCACCGCGCCGGGGAATCGCTCGTTCCAGAAGCGCATCAGCCGCGCGTAATCGCGCCAGAACGCCGCCATTTCGGTCAGTTCGTAGGCGAAAGGCTGGCCCATCGGGAAAAGCTGGCTGAAACAAGACCAGCACGTTTCGACCGGATCACGTCGAGAATGCACGATGCGGGCGCCGGGCAGCATCGCGCGGATCGCGCCGATGAATTGCCAGTTGGCGAGACCTTTGTCGGTGCAGAAGGGTTTTTCGCCGCGCCATTTCACGGTGCGATCGAGATAGTCTTGGCCGAGCCGCCGCCAATCGTCGGCAGTCGCGTCGCCTACCCAGGCCGGATAATCCTGTCCGCGTCGTTTCGATTCTTCGTCGATGAGATTCGGCAGTTCGCGAAGCTCATCGCCGGCCGCAACGTCGGGGTGCGAGGCAAGAATCTGCTCGGTCAGAGTCGAGCCCGAGCGCGGCAGGCTCACCACGAAGATCGCTTCGCTGCCGAATGCCGGATCGGCAATGTCGTCGAGCGGCTTCGAATAGGCCGCGATCGACGCATCGACGATGCCGCTGAACCACTCGGGACTCCAATCGATCTCGCGCCGCTTCAGCGCATTG
The DNA here is from genome assembly GCA_035996605.1 of Rhodanobacteraceae bacterium. Classification (GTDB taxonomy): domain Bacteria; phylum Pseudomonadota; class Gammaproteobacteria; order Xanthomonadales; family Rhodanobacteraceae; genus Dokdonella_A. The sequence goes on along the minus strand of DASYJJ010000209.1, from coordinate 1,506 downwards.
GCTTCGATGAACACGCGAAATGCATTTTCGAAGCGCTTTGCGCGCTCGAGCGCAGCGGCGAGTGCGAATCCGGCGACGATGCGCGCCGAATCGGGCAATTCTGCGCGGACGTAGATATTTTCAAGTTCGCCGAGCTCGGCGTCGCTCAACGGAACGGTCTTGAGGTTGGTCAGCGAATGCCACGCGTGCACCGTCATCGGCGCAATGCGCAGCGCGGTCCGCAAATAGCCGGCCGAGCCTTCGATGTCGCCGAGCATCTTCAGCGTCTCGGCATAGCCGAGCAGCGTCGGCACGTGGTTCGGCGCGAGCGTGTGTGCTCGATCGAACGCATCGCGCGCCGCTTGCGCTTCGGTACCAATGAAAAGCAGCGTGCCGAGATTGAACCAGGCCGGCGCGAAATCCGGCGCGATCTCGGTCGCTTCTCGAAATTCCGCGAGCGCGGGACGCATCTTGCCCGCATTGCGCAGGGCACGCCCATAGGCCACTCTGAGTGCGGCATCGCGCGGACGTTCCGCGACCGCGCGTTCGAGCATGTCTGCCGACGGCCCGCGCGTTTGCGTGCTTTGTTGCAGCGCAGCTTCAGCGCGGCGCACGTCAGGATGACCCGGAGCAAGCGCGCGCGCTTCGTCGAGTGCACGTGCCGCTGCGGCGAAATCTCCCGAGCGCAAGCACTGCGCGACCCGGCGCAGCGAGCGCGCCGCGCGTGGCGTCAGCTCGCCGCTCACAGGCCGAGGCTGTGCCGCAAGGGCGCCAGCAAATCGCCGTAGAGGTGCGTTTTCGCGGTGTCGCCGCGCAGTGGCTGGCGCACCTGCGCGGCACTCGCCGTGCCGACTCCGCGTCGGCTTTCGTGCGAGCGCAGACACGCGCGCTCGAACTTGAGTCCGCAGAAATCGAGCAAGCGCCGCACCTGTGTTTCGGGATCGGCGACGAGATCTTCGTGGACGTGATCGTAGACGCGGTTCGGATAACGCGCGTGCCAGAAGCACATCAGGCGATCGTACTGTCGCCAGCAGGTGCCAATATCCTCGAAGGCATAGGCGAACGGCACCGGCAGAAAGAACAGATGCTTGTAGATCGACCATGCCGTCTCGAGCGGATCGCGACGGCCGTTGACAAAGCGCGCACCCGGCAGCATCGCGCGCGCCGCGCCGATGTAGAGCCAGTTCGTCAGCGCTTTGTCGGTGGATCGCGGCTTGGTCCGGCGCCAGCGCGCGGTCAATTCGAGATAGCGCCGGCCGAGTCGTTCCCAATCATCGGGTGTCGCATCCGCGACCCAGAGCGGAAACTCGCGGCCGCGCCGCTTGGATTCCTCTTCGATTACAAGCGGAAGCTCGTGCCGTTCGCCGGCGCCTTCGACTTCTGAATGCGCCGACAGAATCTGTTCGGTGAGCGTCGAGCCCGAGCGCGGCAGGCTGATGACGAAAATAATCTCGCCGCCGAGCGTTTCATCCGGCGCGCCGGCCGGCGCCGGAGTGAACGCCTGCATGACGCGATCGATGAAGCCGA
>DASYJJ010000208.1:0-6972 GCA_035996605.1 Rhodanobacteraceae bacterium | reverse complement strand
GCGCGGCGCCGCGCGCGTCTGGAAACTCGAAAGCTCGACGACCCACCAATCCGGAACGACCGGCGGATCGATGAGATCCAGCAACGGCAATCCAATATTGCCGGCGAGCGCAGTGCGCCGCCCGAGCGCGCGCAGGAAATGCGCGATCAGCGCGCTCACCGTGCTCTTGCCTTTCGTGCCGGTCACCGCGATCACTCGGGCATCCGGATGCTCGGCAAACCACAGCGCGCTGCCTGACGTGAACAATGTTCCGTTGTGCTGCGCTTCGAGAATCTCGGGTCGGTACGCGCTGATGCCGGGCGATTTGACGACGACGTCGAACGCGCTGAGTGCCGCAGCGTCGGGCGGCACCGAGATCGTCGATACACGCGATGGAGACGATCGTTCGCCGTCACGATCCTGCACGCGCGTTGCGTCACGCGAGGACTCGATCTTGCTTTGTCCACGATCGAGATCGTTCGAAAGGTCCCTCGCTTCGGCATCCGCGCAGAAAACCGTGATCGACTGCTGCGGCAGACGCGCGCGGATCGCTGCGACGGCGGCCCTGCCCTCGCGACCGTAACCCCAGATCGCGATGCGCCGATCGGCAAGATCAGCGATGCGCATCGATTGAATCCTGGAGCCGCGCCGGAATGCGATGCTCGCCCTGCGCAGTGAGCAGCGGCGCGAGCGCGCGACCTGCCGGATCGAGTTGCGCCGCGATCTCTTCTGCGAACCGCGCGACGATGGCGTCTTCGCGCCACTCCGCACGCGACGCAAGCGCAGCCATTGCGGCGCGCGACTCGATGCCCTCGCCGACGCATTCGAACGGTTTGTGGTCTCGATACTCCATCAGCGCGTCGAACGCCGGCGCAAGTGCCATATCATCGAGCAGATTGCTGCCGAAGATCGCAAGCAGTCGTGGCTTCGGCATGAACGGCGCGAGGGCCAGAAACACGAAGTGGCACTTCGGACACTGTCCGCACCAGCGATCCGCCGGCCGGGGGCCGAGTATGCGGAAGTTGCGGTTGCAACTCGAAAACACGTCGTCATAGCGCGCAGTGCGCGCAAACCGCTCGGCGACCGCGAGTTCCGAAAGCGGCCGCAGCAGCGAGAAGTAGTGCAGATCGTCGGCTATGCGCGTTTTCAAAAGATCGTGGAATCGGCGCTCGAATTCCCAGCCCTTGCTCCACTGATGATTGACGGGCTGTCCCTCGTATTCGAGCGTCGCGCTCGACGCCGAACGTTCGTTCGAGAACGCGATCGCATCAAATCCGTAAAGGATCGCAGCAACCGCGAGGATCGCCGAGTTGATCGCGGTCACGGGAATGTGACCGTTGTACGCGCCCTCCTTGTTGTATTCGAAAAGGAGCGGCGACAGCTCGCGACCGATGTTCAATGTCGGAAAACCCGTACGCGCGGCGCACGCGGCGATCAGCGGCGAGTTGCCGACCCAGACCGCCGTCGACGGTTCGTTCGCGGCTTTCAGCATTTCAACGCTGACAAGCGAGTCCTTGCCGCCTCCGATGGGTACGAGAGTGCGGCGCGGGAGGGAAAGACCATTTCCGTCGTCCCGGCGCAAGGCGGGACCGGGATCAAGAACCTTGTTCTCGGCGAAAGTCGCTGGGTCCCGGCCTGCGCCGGGACGACGGGAAATTGGAAACGCGATCCGCCCGCGTAGGTCCAACTTGTTGTGATAGGCAAACTCGCCAAGCCCATGCAGATACAGCGCATCAAGAAAATCCGCCGTCGCGGGATCGAGCGCAACGCTCTCGACGGCGATCTCGGCCGGCACACCGGCTTTGTAATAACTGACGCCTGCAACGAGGTGCAGCAGATCGAGCGCCGCATCGAAAGCCGAACGCCAATCAGCAGACAGGGACGGCGCATCCGGAAACACGATGCGCTCGATCAGTTCCGGACCGTCATCGAAAGCATAGACCAGCGACGCGACACCATCGGAATAGTCTCGCCGGACGAAGCGGAAGCGCTGAGCGCGCCGCGGATCGGGCAAGCTCATGGCAGCACCACTTCTTCGGCCGGTCCGCGCAGGTTGTAGCGCGAAGCCATCACCGCGCCGTACGCACCCGTTTGCGCGATCAGCATCACATCGCCTTCGCGACATTCGGGCAGCCGGCGGTTCGAGCCAAGCACGTCGCCCGATTCGCAGATCGGTCCGACGATCTGCACGAGATCACCGTCTTCCCGATCGAGCCGCGTCAGATTGACGATTTCGTGCCAAGCCTCGTAGAGCGCGGGACGAATCAGCGCGTTCATGCCCGCATCAACGCCGACGTAACGCACCGCGCCTTTGCGCTTGGTCTGCGTCACGCGCGCGAGCAGAACGCCCGCGTCGGCGACGAGATAACGGCCGGGCTCGAGCCACAATTGGAATTGCGGGTAAGCGCGCTTGACTTCAGCCAGCGTCTCGCCGAGCGCGACAAGATCGAGCCTCGCTTCATCCGGCCGCGCAGGCACGCCGAGGCCGCCGCCGATGTCGAGCGATTCGATGCGGCTGAATTCTTCTGCCAGGCTGGCGAGTTGCGCATACACGGAGCGCCAGTGCGAAATATCGAGAATTCCCGAACCGAGATGCGCGTGCAGACCGACGATGTGCGCACCGTGGCGCCGCGCAAGCGCGCGGAATTCTTCGATCTGATCCAGCGACACACCGAATTTCGACGCCGCGCCGCCGGTCTTGACCTTGTCGTGATGGCCGCGACCGACGCCGAGATCGACGCGAAGGTGGATTTCGTGTCCGGCGAACAGGTCGCCCCACTCCGCGAGCGGATGCAGCGCATCGAGCGTGACGCGAACGCCGGCTTGGAGCGCGGCGGCATATTCGCTTCGAGGCGCGAAGTTCGGCGTGAACAGGATGCGTTCGGGCGCGACGCCGGCGATCGCGGCACGCACGGCCTCGACTTCGGCCAGCGATACGCATTCGAACGCGAACCCTTCCTCGTCGAGCGCGCGCAGGATCGCCGGATGCGGATTCGCTTTCAGCGCGTAGTGCCAGCGATTGACGGCACCGAGCGTTCGCAATGCGCGCGCCTGCTTGCGCACGTGCTCGATCGAATAGACATAAAGCGGCGAGCGCTCACTTGCCAGCGCGATCAATTCGTCGCGGCGACGACGCCACCACGCGTCTCGCGTCGGCGTCGCGGCCGCATCGACAAGAGAACGCCAGCTCGGTCCGAACACCGCGCCGTCCTCGGCGCGCAGCGCGTCGGCGCGGATCAGGAGTGCGTGCAATCGCGGGATCAGCTCGTCGGCCAGCGCCTCGTCGATAACGAAGGTGAGATTGAGATTGTTCGACGATTGGCTGATCAGATGCACATCGAGCGCACCGAATTCGGCGAGCACTGCCGAGAGCCGATGCAGCAGCGAGCGCATGCCGCGACCGACCAGCGTGATCGCGGCGCACGGCGCGATGACCTTGATGCGACACACTTTGGCGAGATCGGCAGCCAGCGCGGACAAGACGTCCGAATTGACGAGATTCTCGGTCGGATCCAGCGAAACGGTGACGTTGGTTTCCGCCGAGCCGATCAAGTCGATCGACAAACCATGGCGCCGGAATTCGCCGAACACGTCGGCGAGGAAGCCGACCTGCTGCCACATGCCGACCGTTTCCATCGACACCAGCGTGACGCCTTTGCGCGAGCTGATCGCCTTCACGCACGGCGCGGTGTCGGCGGCAGCGGCGCGGATTTCGGTGCCGGCGAGATCCGGGCGGTTCGTATCCTTGATCACCAGCGGAACGCCGGCGCGGCGCAGCGGGCTGAGCGCGCGCGGATGCAAAACCTTTGCGCCGGTCGTGGCGATTTCCTGCGCTTCTTCGTAGTCGAGCCGCGCCAGCAGACGAGCCTCGGGCACCTGGCGCGGATTCGCGCTGAACATGCCCGGCACGTCGGTCCAGATTTCGACGAGCTCGGCTTTGAGCAACGCACCCAAATAACCCGCGGATGTGTCCGAACCGCCGCGTCCGAGCACGACGGTTTCGCCTGCGGCGTTGCGTGCGACGAATCCTTGCGTGACGAACACCTCGCCTTCTTCGGCAAGCGCGCGCGCCCACATTGGATCCGGCAGGGCCGCGACGGACGCGGAGAGATACCGGCCCCATGCGTTCTGGTTCGGCAGCGCTTCCGCGCGCAGATGCTCGCGCGCATCGAGCCAGCGCGTCGGGAGGGGATTCGGGCCGATCTCGGCGAGGAATGCAGCGCCGAGTGTCGAAGACATCAGCTCGCCGAGCGAGAACACCTCGGCCTGCCAGGCCACCTCGGCCGTGCGGCGGCGTGGATCGGCGATCAATCGATCGAGTTCCGCAATCCACACGTCGAGTGCTACCCGCGAGGACGCTTCGAACTCGCTCAGCATCGCCTCGTGGCGACCGACGATTTCCGCACGCACTTCCGCGCAACACGCATCGTCGCGTTTCGACTCCGCAATCGATTTCAGTTTGTCCGTGATGCCCGACAGCGCCGAGACGACAATGAGCACGCGTCGCCCGCGCGCACGATGCGCAGTTGCGATGCGCCGGATGTTCTCCCAGCGCGGGCGCGTGGAAACACTGGTGCCGCCAAACTTGACGACGACCCAGGGCGCAGTCGGCGCCAGCGCGGACGCGGTTGCTTCGGTCACTTTGATGTTCGCTGCGGCTTGCGAGCCGGGGATTCTTTCGTGCGTCGCAGCAAAACGCAATGGAATGGCGCGGCGCGGGCGGCGCGGTGTCCTTTCGCAGGCGCGCCCATTCCCTTCGGTTAGGTCTTGTCCTTCGGCTCGCCGCGGGTCATGCGCAAGTCGTTGAACTTGCGCCGCTCGATCAACTCGACGACGCGCCCAGACGGATCTCGCCGGAAAATGACGAGATTTCTCTCATCGCCGCTGCTCATGAACACGTCTTTGGCAATCGGATCGAGCGCGGTATGCGGGCCGCCGGCCTTGGTCGTATAGAAAAGCGTGGCGTTCTCGGCGGCGACCGTGAACGCGCGCTTCGGGCCATAGGAATACATGCCCGGATAGTCGCCGACGACGAGATCGCTGACTTTCAGCGCCGGTGGCTCGGTCGGCAGCGTCACGTCGGTCGCGGCGATGAGCTGCCACGCGCCCGATCTCCGCACGAACGTATTGCAGAAGATGTAGCGCACGAGGAGGTTCTGTCCGAACACCGTTTCACGCTCGTAGAGCTCGCCCTGCAGCACGGCAGTGTCGCCGTGCACGCGAACTTTCGAATCGCGGATTTCGATGCTGCCGGACAAACCCTGCGGGAACGGATGGATGCTCTTGACCGCGTCGGCCTTGTCCTGAATGCGACCGAATTCGTCGATGATCACCGCGTCATCGGCGAGGATGCGCTGCCAGACGTCGGCCTTGCCCAGAATCAGTGCGTCCATCAGCTCCTGCGTCAGCTTCACGAGTTGCGCCTGGACATCGTTGTCCGATTGCGCGTGCAGCGGCAGCGTCACGATCGCCAGAGCGGCGATGAGCAGACCCTTGGTGGTCATTCGAAACGGTGCTCGCACGACTGCTCTCCGGTTTTCTGATCGTTAAGCGCGCTGGATGGCGCATCGCGCCGGTTCGATTAGAACGCCGTTGGCGCGGCGTCACGTGTGCCGGCAGTAACGCATGACCCGACGAATGCGCAGACGCATCTCGACACGATCGTCGCGAGCGGCGATGCTGTGCGCCGGCCGCGAGGGATCCCATGGACGCACCTCAAGTCAGCTATGCGCGACGCCTTGGCGTCTGGGACGCGACGATGGTCGTCGTCGGCGGCGTCATCGGCTCGGGCATCTTCCTGACGCCGGCGGTCATCGCCCGTCAAACCGGTTCGAGCGCCGAGCAGTTGCTGGCCTGGGCGTTCGGCGGCGTGCTCGCGCTGATCGGCGCGCTCTGTTACGCCGAACTTGGCGCGCGAAGACCGAACGCGGGCGGCGGCTACGTGAACCTGCGCGAGGCATTCGGGCTCATCGTCGCGTTCGTCTACGGGTGGAACATGCTGGTCGTCAATTATTCCGGCAGCCTCGCGGCGGTCGCGACGGTGTTCGTGCAATACACCGCGGCGGCATTCGGCATCACGCTCGCCGATGGCAGGCCCTATGCGGTCGCTGCGATCGTGTTCCTCGCGGGCATCAACTGGTTCGGCATCCGCGCGGGCGCGCTGACGCAGAACATCCTGACGGTACTCAAGCTAGCGGCGATCGCATCGCTGATCGCGATCGGTCTCATCGCGCGCGGTGCGCCGCCGCCGACCGTGCCGCCGGCGCCGCTGAATCCGCTCGCGTTTGGAAGCGTCCTGCTGCCGGTGCTGTTCGCGTACGGCGGCTGGGCGTACGTGACCAACATCGCCGGCGAAATCCGCGAACCGCAACGCAGTCTGCCGCGCGCCCTTTTCTTCGGCATGCTGCTCGTTGCAACGTGTTATCTGCTCGCCAATCTTGCCTACCTGCTCGTGCTGGGCCACGAAGGACTCGCAGCGAGCAAGGCGCCGGCCGCCGATCTGATGCGCCATGTGTTCGGCGAAACGGGCGCACGCGTGATCGCGGCCGGCATCGCGATTTCCACGTTCGGGTTCTGCAACATCTCGCTGATCGGCGCGGCACGCGTGTTTCAGGCGATGGGTGCCGACGGCGTGTTCTTCCGTGTCGCGGGGCGCTTGCATCCGCGTTGGCGCACACCGAACGTCGCATTGCTGATGATCGCCGGCTGGGGCTGCGTGCTGGCATGGACCGGCACGTTCGATCAGCTCCTCAACTATTCGACGACCGGCGACTGGCTCGGTTACGCGGCGGTCGTAGCGACGCTGTTCTGGTATCGGCGTTACGATTCAAGCGACACATCGCCGTTCCGCGCGCCGTTGTTTCCGCTCCTGCCGCTGCTCTTCATCGCCGCGGTATTGTGGGTTGTCGGCGTGACGATCTATCGGAATCCGGGCGACGCAGGCATGGGCGCGCTGATCACGCTGGCCGGACTTCCGGTGTATTTTATCTGGCG
>DASYJJ010000207.1:0-3542 GCA_035996605.1 Rhodanobacteraceae bacterium | reverse complement strand
GATCGGCGATGCGTCGCGCGCCGCGGTCGAGGCCGGCTTCGTCCGATTCCGCCCGGTGCTGATGACCGCGCTCGCAATGATCATCGGCATGACGCCGATGGCGCTTGGCCTCGGCGAAGGTGGCGAGCAGAACGCGCCGCTGGGGCGTGCCGTCATCGGCGGCCTCGTTTTCGCAACGATCGCGACGCTGATTTTCGTCCCGGTCGTCTTCAGCATCGTGCATCGCCGGCACGGCGAAAAAGCCGCGCCTGGTCCTGTCACCGGAGAGCTCCATGCCGTCTGATTCCCTGCCGCCGGCTGCGGCGTCTTCTTCCACCGGTCATCGCCGATTACGTATCGCGGGCGTGCTCGCAGTCATCGTCGCGATCCTGATCGTCGTCAGCGGCCTCGTCAGTCGTGCCGCCGGCACCGCGCGCCTTCGCGAATGGACCGATACGCAAGCGATTCCGACCGTCGCGCTCGTCGCGCCGACGTCAGCGGGCGACGCCGGAACGCTCGATCTGCCGGGCCGCCTCGAAGCCTATTCGCGCGCGTCGCTGTATGCGCGCGTCAGCGGCTACCTCAAGAACTGGAACCTGGACATCGGTGCGCCGGTCAAGGCCGGGCAACTTCTAGCCGAGATCGAAACGCCCGATCTCGATCAGCAGCTCCTGCAGTCGAAAGCGAACCTCGCCACAGCGCAGGCGAACTCAACGCTCGCGGCGATAACCGCGAAGCGCTGGCAGTCGATGCTGACGACGGGTGCTGTGTCCAAGCAGGATGTCGATGAGAAAGTCGGAGATCTCGACGCGAAGAAGGCAATCGTCAAAGCCTCGCAGGCCGACGTCGACCGCGAACAGACGCTCAAGGGGTTCGCGCGCATCGTCGCGCCGTTCGACGGCATCGTGACCGCGCGTAACACCGACGTCGGCGCGCTGATCAACGTCGGCGGCACCGCGGGCCAGGAGCTCTTCGTCGTCTCGGACACAAAGAAGCTGCGCGTCTACGTCAGCGTGCCGCAAAACTACGTGCCGAGCATTCCGGCCGGAACGAAAGCCAAAATCACCGTGCCCGATCATCCGGGCAAGAGCTATGCGGCGACGGTCGAATCGTCTTCGCAGGCAGTCAATGTTTCATCCGGCAGTACGCTGATGCAGCTCGGCGTGGACAACGCCAACGGCGAGCTTCTGCCCGGCGGATTCGCGAACGTCAGCCTCGCGCTGCCGCGCGACGCGAATGCGCTGCGCATTCCGGCGAGTGCGCTTCTGTTCGACAAGAACGGCCTGCGCGTTGCAACGCTCGGCGAGGACAACAAGGTATTGCTGAAGAAAGTGACCATCGCACGCGATCTCGGATCCACGATCGAAATCGGATCGGGCCTCGCCGCCGACGATCGCATCATCCAGAGTCCGCCCGACGGCATCGCGGATGGAGATCTCGCACGAGTCGCCGAGCCGCAGAAAAAAGATGCGCAGCCAGTCGCGCAGCCATCGTCAAAGAACTAGAGCATTAGCCAAACGCGAGGCTGCAAGCCCGCGCGCAGCGTCCGTTCGACACAGCGGTCGAACGGCGCGCCGCGCAGGACATCTCCCATGCAGCACGGGAGGCACAAACAAAACCTGAAGGACTCCCATGGGCCGCCGAATGGCGGTCAGAATCAGAATCCCCAGTCGTCACACCGGACGATGCTCATTGCGCAGACCGCGCGTCGGTGTCGCGCGTCCGTCCGCACTGCCCCCAGCGGGCCGCCAGCTGGTGACCTTGTGGTGATCGAGCGGAAGTCCGTACAAATCCACGAACTGCCCGTCCTGATAGACGGCCGGCTGCCAGTCGCCGTCGTTGAGTTTTACCTGTACCGCCTGGCGTTCCAGCGGAAGCTCGCCTTTCATGGGTGTGTCTCCTGTCTTTGCTGTCGCACAGTGACCGTATGCGCCGCATCTTGACCGTGCGCTGAAGCAGGTTGCGCTCGCTGGCCGCGTTTGCGCGCCATGCGGTTTGAGCGACTGCGTTGCGGAAACTGTCCTCTTGTCCGGGTACGGCGCCGCCGTTGCGGCACCGTTCACGTGCGGTGGCGTGGCGCCGGTTTCAGACGTCGCCGATCAACGACTCAGTGCCCGACCGGCGTGGCCAGAAACGCGATGATTGCGCCCGTGTCAGGATCGATGCCGCGGCCGGTGATTCGTCCGAAGTCGTCGATATCCGTGGCGAGCACGAGGCTGCCGGCGAATTCCGGTGCGAGCGAAGAGAGCTCGACGATCGTGCCGTTCTGCCACAACACCGCGCGGAGATTTCCGGCCGCATCGTTCGAGTAGCCGACGATCTGCCCGACGTTGTTCATACCCGCGGCCGTGCTGCTGATGTCGCCGGTGAGAACGCCGAGATCCTGCATCGATTGGTGCCGGCGCTTCAGGAACGCGTGCGTGAAATTGCCGTCGATGTCGGAAGGATCCGTGCCCGCGAATCCGACGATGTCGCCGTTCTCGTTGATCGCATCCGGCGTATTCCACGAATCGCCGCCGAGGTTGCCAAGGTCGGTGACGCGTCCGTTCTCCCAGAGCACCGCATGCGTCGCGGTGCGTCGGCCGACGGCCTGATCGCACGTCCCGGAGATGCCGACGATCTGGCCATGATCGTTGATCGCGGTCGCGGCGCCCGACGTATCGCCGGAAATCAGCGCAAGCGCCTGAGCTTGGTTCGAACCCCACGACCACGCGACCGGCTTGAACTGCAGCACCTGGTTGGAATCGCTCGCGCACGTCGAATCGTGCACGCCGTTCTCGGCCCAACCGACCGTCGTGCCCCAATCGTTGGTGCCCGTCGCGAAGCTGTTGTAGCCGCCGGAAAGCGGCAGCAGTGCCCGCATTGGTCCGCCGAAGGCCGACGTCACGAAGCCGTAGCAGATGTTTCCGCTGGTGGCGAAGAAGAATCCGCAGCTCCAGGTTTCTCCAAGCGGATTCACGGCGCCCGTCTCGCTGATGCCGGAGATGAGTCCGAGGTTGTTCTTGACCGGAAACGGCACCGTGCTGTTGCCGCCGCCGAGCGTGCCGAGATCGCGCTGACGCCCGAATGCCCAGGCGCTGGCGTGTCGAACCGCGTTGCCGGACAGTTTGGAGTAGCCGCTGACGATGCCGAGATCGTCGATGCTGTTGCCACGGCTGTTGGTGCCGCCGAGCGAGGAAAGAATCGTTATGTGGTAGTGCAGGCCGTCGCGATGCCGTGGCGCTTCGCCCGCGGTCGCGGTTTGCGCAAGCGCGACCGCGCAGGCGAGGGCGAGAAGGATGTGCGAAATCTTGTGCATGGCGTTCTCCGGTGGTGGTTTCAGTGGAGCGCTTGCAGCTTCGCCGTGCGCGCAGCGACCCGGGAGCTCCACTTTTGCGACGATTGCTGGTCCGGTTCCGTCATGGGCTCTATGCGCCGATGGGAGCTCAGCATCGCCCTCGATCCCGGCCGCGAGCAGCCGTTGTTTCTGCAGCTTGCGGGCGCGATCGCGGACGGCATCCGGCGCGGCCGGTTGAAGCCGCGCGATGCGCTGCCGGGTACTCGCGAGCTCGCAGAATCGCTCG
>DASYJJ010000206.1:0-4022 GCA_035996605.1 Rhodanobacteraceae bacterium | reverse complement strand
ATCCACGTCTGGTACTTCAAACCCGCCAAGATCGACTGGTTCTACGGCCGCGTCTTCGGCGAGTTCGCGCTGCAGAGTCCGGAGCTCCTCAGCAACATGCGGATCCTGCCGCCGTGGCTGGATTTCTACAGCGACGATCTGGACGACGCCTCGCTTGCGCACGAGGCGAAGATGGCGGACATGATCAAGCGCGACGTCGATACGCTGCATCGTTACGATCGCACGGCGCTCGATCAAAACGGCGCGCTTTCATACGACGTGCTCGATTACTTCCTGTCGATCCAGGTCGAAGGCGATCGTTTCCGCGATTACGATTTTCCGGTCAACCAGCTTTCGGGGATCCAGTCGAGTCTGCCGAATTTCATGGCGCAGACGCATCAGGTCAATAACAAACACGATGCCGATGCGTACATCGCGCGGCTCGACAAGTTTCCGGTGAAGTTCGGGCAGGTTCTCGATGGCCTGAAGCTGCGCGAGTCAAAGGGCGTGATACCGCCGCAGTTCACCGTCGAGGAAGTACTGGCGCAGATGCAGGGGTTCATCGGCAAACCTGCTGCGGAAAACATGCTGTACACGAGCTTCAAGGAGAAGCTCGACAAGATTCCCGCGGACAAGATGGATTCATCGACGCGTGACTCTTTGCTCGCGGGCGTTTCCGGCTCGATCGAAAAGAGCGTCTACCCGGCATATCGCCAGATCATCGACTACTTCAAGACATTGCAGCCGAAAGCGCAGGGCAATTTCGGCGCATGGCATCTTCCTGAAGGCGATGCGTATTACGCGTGGTGCGTGCGCATGCATACGACGACGGACATGACGCCGGAGCAGGTGCACACGCTCGGCCTCGCCGAAGTCGAGCGCGTCTCGGCGGAAATGGATGCCATCCTGAAAGACAAGGGTCTGACGGAGGGCACCATCGGTGCGCGCGTGCAGCAGCTCGCCCACGCGCCGGACGCAACTTTCCCGAATACGCCGGACGGCAAGAAGGCGATGCTCGCGCGGTACCAGGCGATCCTCGATGAGGTGAACAAAGGGCTTGGCGACGCGTTCGACGTGCGGCCCAAGCTCGGCGTCGAAGTGAAGCCGGTGCCGGAATTCGCGGAGAAAAACGCGCCGGGTGCGTACTACGAGCCCGGATCGTTCGACGGCACGCGTCCCGGTGCGTTCTACGCGAACATGCGCGACACAGCCGAGACACCGAAATTCGCGATGCGCACGCTGGCGTATCACGAGGGGATTCCGGGCCACCACTTCCAGATTTCGATCGCGCAGGAATTGCAGGGCGTGCCGTTCTTTCGCCGCGTGCTGCCGTTCACTGCGTACGCCGAAGGCTGGGCGCTGTATGCCGAGCGTCTCGCGTACGAGCTCGGTTTCGAGAAAGATCCCCTCGACAATCTTGGCCGCCTTCGCGACGAGATGATGCGCGCGGTGCGCCTCGTCGTTGATTCCGGCATCCATTACAAGCACTGGACGCGCGAGCAGGCCATCACCTACATGATGGACAACACCGGCATGGCAGAATCCGACGTCACCGCCGAGATCGAGCGTTATTTCGTCGACCCGGGCCAGGCGCTCGCGTTCAAGGCCGGCATGCTGAAGATCCTGGAACTGCGCGAAAAGGCCAAGCAGGCCTTGGGGCCGAAGTTCACACTTGCCGAGTTTCACGACCAGGTGTTGACGCACGGCGCGCTGCCGCTGGCGCTGCTGGAACGCGTGATCGACGATTGGATCAAGCAGAAGCAGTCCGGCTGAGCGTGGAGCGCATGACACCCGTCACCCGCGATCGCTGACGCTTGCGGCTGCCGGATCGTGTTGCGAATCGAGATGATCCTTCCGCACCGCCGATGGTGCGGAAGGAGACGTCATGAATCTCTCGAATATCGATGCGCTCGTGCAGGATTTGCGCTCGCCTTCGCGCGAGACGCTGGAAAAGTACCTGCCGGTGCTGCTCGCGATCGTCGTTGCGTGGCTGCTGATGCGCGGTCTGAAGAAGATGTTCTGGATGGCGTTCGGCCTCTTCTGGGCATTCGCCTGGATGCATCCGTTCCGGCATCTTTTTCATTGAGACACGCCGCTGGCGCGCGTTGAAAGCATTCCATCAAGACGATGGCGTTCGCGATCCGGCTGCACTGCGCATATTCGACGGTTGCTACCATAGCGGCATCGTCGCAGTCGCGGCGCACAGCCAAGCTCGCAGGTGACCGTCATGAGCATGCAGGACACGATCGCGCTGATCGAACGCTATTACGCCGCCTTTAATCGTGGCGACTGGAACGCGATGCTGGGATGCCTCACGGACGATGTCGTTCACGATTTGAATCAGGGTCCACGCGAAAAAGGACGCGATACGTTCCGCGCGTTTCTCGGACGCATGGACAAGAGCTACTCGGAGCAGTTGCGCGATATCGTCGCGCTGAGCAATGCCGATGGCTCACGCGCGGGCGCGGAGTATGTCGTGCACGGCGTCTATAAGGTCAGCGACGAAGGCTTGCCGCCGGCGAAGGGACAAAAGTACGTGTTGCCAGGCGGGGCATTCTTCGATATTCGCGACGGGCGGATCGCGCGCGTGACGAACTACTACAACCTCGAGGACTGGATCGCGCAGGTCAGTCGTTGAGCCGGTGAGACGCATCGCGGCTGCATCTTAATTCTTTGTCGCGCGTTGCTGGATGAGCCGGAATTGCGAGGTTGTACCAAGATTGCCCTCACCCCTAGCCCTCTCCCGCAAGCGGGAGAGCGGATTCATCGCGTCACCGCAATTCGTTTGCGCGCGTCTACGAATCTTCGGGATTTAGCGGGATCGCGAGCGTACCAAGATTGCGCTCACCCTAGATCTCTCCCGCAAAGGGGCGACGGGATCCATTGCGTCACCGCAGTTCGTTTCCATGCGTCTGCTCGTCAGGTCAGGCTAAACGGCTTCGACGTTGTTGCCGTCGCGTCAGGCCATGCAGACGGCTTCGATGTTATTGCCGTCCGGATCGATCAGGAACGCGGCGTAATACGTCGGCGAATAATCTGCACGCAGCCCGGGCGCGCCGTGATCCTTCGCGCCGGCTTTGACGCCATTCTTGTGAAAACGATCGACCGCGGCGTGATCTTTCGCCTTGAACGCGAGATGCGTTCCGCGATTCGTTCCGCCGGAACCGGCATAGAGCCAAAGTGCCGGTGCGCCTTTCGGGCCGAAGCCGGCGCCCGAGTCGTCGTGCGATGAGAGAACATAGCCGAGCGGCGCCAGAGCGGCTTCGTAGAAACGGACGCTGGCGTCGATATCCTTCACCTTCAAACCGATGTGATCGTACATGACGGACCTCCGTGATCGGGGAGTCAGCGTACGGCGCCAGCGGCGAGCCGATCTTGGAAAATCTTGCGGTCCCCGCGAGCGGCTTGCCGGAACCGCCGCGGCGACACGCCCGCTGCGCGATGAAACGTGCGCACGAAATTCGAAAGATCGCCGAAGCCGACATCGAACGCGACATCGCTGATCGAGCGCGTGTCGTCGGCGAGAAGTCGCGCCGCGCGGCGTAGGCGAGAGCGAACCAGATATTGGTGCGGCGTCACGCCGAGCACGCCCGAGAACAAGCGCAGAAAATGGAATGCGCTAAGACCGGCGTCGTTCGCCGCGCCATCGAGATCGAGCGGCTCGTTCGAGCGATCATCGATGCGAAGCGCGGCCTCGACCGCGCGCCGGCGATCGCGCGCGTGGACGCTGCGCCGGTCGGGACTTCGACAGGAGACCGTTTGCACGAAACGGTGCGCGAAGAGAAGCCCGGCTTCGTCGAGGCCAATGTCGCTCTGCCCATTTGCGATCGACTGCGCCAGCTCGCCGATCACCATCAGTTCCGGCAACGGCGGCACGCCGCCGATCCGCCAGAGCTTCGCGACCTCGGCGCGCGAGCCGCGTACCAGAGTATCGATCGTCGCCGGTTTGAAATGAAACGAAAGACACTCATCGCCGCAATCGTGATGATCGTGCGTGCAGACGAATTCGTCGCCCGCGTGTCCAACCAGCACCGAGCCCGCCA
>DASYJJ010000205.1:0-8709 GCA_035996605.1 Rhodanobacteraceae bacterium | reverse complement strand
TTGAATGCGGGCCCGGCCGCCGAGATCGCCATGCGCTGGAGCACGGGTTTGCGGTTGTAGGCTTGATCGACTTCGGCAGGATCGACCTCGCCTTCGCGCTCGTCCAGCATCTTCACGTAGCCGCCGAGCGGAACGGCGGCGATCACGAAATCGGTGCCGCGACCGTCGCGGCGTGTCCACAATGCCTTGCCGAATCCGACCGAGAACCGCAACACCTTCACGCCGCACCGGCGCGCGACGACAAAATGGCCGAACTCGTGGAAGGTGATCAACACCCCCAGCGTAACGACCAGCCACCAGACGGAACCGAAAAACTCACTCATACCGCTTTTCCGACTCTCTGAAATCGCATCTGCAATCCGGCGACGCAACCACCCATCCGCGCCGCTGTTGGCGGCGAGAAGGGAACCATTTCCGGGGCGCAACTCAATACTTCGCCGAGGCGATGATACGTTGCGCAACCCGACGCGCAGTTAAATCGCCGTCAAGCACTTCGGGCAGCGCGCCGAGTGCCGCGGACGGTGTTTTTTCCAATGTACTTTCAATGACATACGGAATCGCGAGGAAGGACAATCGCCCTTCCAGGAACGCGCCCACGGCTTCCTCGTTGGCCGCATTCAGCGCGATCGGCGCGTTGCCGCCGGCCGCCAGAGCCCGGTAGGCGAGATCAAGGCACGCGAACGTCGTTCGATCGGGCGCTTCGAAGTCGAGTTTGGCGATGCCGAGGAGATCGAGCGGCGCGACGCCTGCTTCGACGCGCTCGGGCCAAGCGAGCGCATGTGCGAGCGCCGTGCGCATGTCCGGGTTGCCGAGCTGGGCCAGAACGGAGCCATCGGTGTATTCGACCATCGAGTGCACGATGCTCTGCGGATGCACGACGACATCGATGCGCTCGGCCGGTGCGCCGAAGAGGAAATGCGCCTCGATGACCTCCAGGCCCTTGTTCATCAGCGTTGCCGAATCGACGGAGATCTTGCGGCCCATCCGCCAGTTCGGATGCGCGCAGGCCATCGCGGGCGTGACCGCGCCGAGCTCCGCGCGCGTGCGTCCGCGAAACGGTCCGCCCGACGCCGTCAGCACGATCCGGCGCACGCCCGCGGCATCGAGACCCGAACGTTGCGCCGGCAGGCACTGGAACACCGCGTTGTGTTCGGAATCGATCGGCAGCAATTCGCCGCCGCCTTCGTCGAGCGCGGCGCGCAGCAAAGGCCCGGCCATCACGACCGCTTCCTTGTTCGCGAGCAAGAGGCGCTTGCCGGTGCGCGCCGCGGCGAGTGTCGATTCCAGACCTGCCGCGCCGACGATCGCTGCGATCACAGTGTCGCATTGCGCATCCGCCGCGGCTTCGATCAACGCTTGCGCACCGGCTGCGACACGCGTCGCGACGCGCGCGATTTTGAGTCGCTCGCGAAGCTCGCTTTCGAGCGTGGCATCCGCGATCACCGCAAGATCCGGCGCGAATCGCACGCACAACGCGACCAACGCTTCGACGTTGCGATGTGCGGACAGTGCCCCGACGCGAAAGCGATCGGGATGACGTGCGATGACGTCCAGCGCGCTGGCACCGATGGAACCGGTGGCGCCGAGCACCGCTACCGTTTTCATGGTGCGAATGCGAGATCGAGCAGTGCTTTGCCGAGAGCGAACACCGGCAGTCCAGCGAACAGGCCGTCGAGACGGTCGAACATTCCGCCATGGCCGGGAAACAGCGTGCCCGAATCCTTCACGCCGGCCTGGCGCTTGATCAGGCTTTCGAACAGATCGCCGACGATCGAGGCGATCACCGTCAATAGCGCAAGTCCGATCAGCGCGAGCCATGCCGCTCCGCGAAGATGCAGCAGCCAGCCTGCTACCGCTGCAAGCAGAGCGCCGCTGGCAAGCGCGCCGTAGACTCCGGCGATCGTCTTGTTCGGGCTGATCTGTGGGCAAAGTTTTGTCTTGCCGTATCGGCTGCCGGTGAAATACGCGGCCGTATCGGCAACCCAGACCAGCATCATCCCGAGCAGCGCCCAGGCTGGACCGCTGCGCGGATCGGCGTGCAGCTTGCTGAGTGCAACCCACGCGGGCAATGTCGCCAGGAGTCCCGCGATGAGCTTGATCGCGGCGTTCTCGCGCGTCGGCGCGGCGCCGAACGAAAAATTCCTGAGCCAGAGGAAGGCAACGATCCACCATGCGCCGCCGGCTGCGAGCACATACCAGATCAGCGGCTCATCGCGCAGCAGCCACAATGAGACCAGCGCGAGCGCGACGATCGCGACGACGCCCGCACGCAGCGCACGCGAGGTGAATCCCGCCATCCGCGTCCATTCCCACAATGCGACCAGCACGGTGATCGCGGTCAATGCGGCCATCGCTGCCGTTGGCAGCAGCAGCACCATCGCGACGCCGAGGGGTGCGAGAACGAGAGCCGTGATCGTGCGTGGCTTCAGCATGCGTCAGCTCGCCGCCCGCAGTTGCGCGGATACGAGCCCGTAGCGTCGTTCGCGCCGCGCGAATTCTGCGAGCGCACCGGCCAGCACGTCGGCATCGACATCGGGCCACAACGCTTCGGTGAAATAAAGCTCGGCGTAGGCAACCTGCCAGAGCAGGAAATTGCTGATGCGCTGCTCGCCGCCGGTGCGGATGAAGAGATCGACCGGCGGCAGATCCGCCAGACAGAAGAACGGCGCCAGCGTTTGTTCGGAAATGTCCTCGGCGCGCATGCGACCGGCCGCTACTTCGAGGGCCGCGCGCTGCGCCGCATCGGCGATATCCCAGCGGCCGCCGTAGTTCACCGCAATATTGAGCGCCAGCGCGGTATTCGCGCCGGTCTTGTGCATCGCGCGCTCCATGCGCTCGCGAAGCTCGGGCTGGAACGCGCGAAGATCGCCGACGAACGCGATGCGCACGCCGTTTTCATGCAGCTCGTCGACTTCGCGATCGAGCGCTTTCAGAAAAAGCTGCATCAGCGCGCCGACTTCGCTTTGCGGCCGACGCCAGTTCTCGCTCGAGAACGCGAACAGCGTCAGCGCCTCGACGTGGTTGCGCAGGCAGAATTCGATTGTCGCGCGCACCGCCTTCTGTCCTTCGCGATGGCCCAGGCTGCGTGGCCGACGGCGTCGTTCGGCCCAGCGGCCGTTGCCGTCCATGACAATCGCGATATGGCGCGGAACGCGCGCTGGCGGAGGGTTCGGTTCGTTCACGCGCAAGCGTCGATGGCATCGAGTGACATCCGCGGTCCGCCGCGCTCGCGCGGCCGCGTCATCCTCACATCGCCATCAGCTCTTCCTCCTTGAGCTTGACCACGCCGTCGACGTCCTTGACGAATTTGTCGGTGAGCTTCTGGATGTCATCCTCGGCGCGTCGATCCTCGTCCTCGGTGATCTTTTTTTCCTTGAGCAGTTCCTTGACGTGATGTAGCGCGTCGCGGCGCACGTTGCGCACGGCGATTTTTGCGGCCTCGCCTTCGTGCGAGACGTGCTTGGAAAGCTCTTTGCGCCGCTCTTCGGTCAACGGCGGGAGATTGATGCGGATCACGGTGCCGACGGTCGTCGGCGTGAGCCCGAGATCGGAACCGAGGATCGCTTTCTCGACCGGGCCGACCATGGTTTTTTCATACGGCGTGATGGTGATCGAGCGCGAGTCGGCGATGGCGACGTTGGCGACCTGCATGATCGGCGTGTCGTTGCCGTAATACGGCACCTTGAGCGGCTCGATCAACGCCGTGCTGGCGCGGCCCGTGCGAAGGCGCTGCAGCTCATGACGGAGCGCATCGACGCTCTTCTGCATGCGCGCCTGCGCGTCCTTCTTTATGTCGTTGAGGTTCTGCATGGCGAGGCCACCGTTCTGCCTTGCGAGTGGCCGGCGAGTATAGCAGCGGGTCTGCAAGCCAGACCCGCGGAACGGTGCCTTCGATGGTGCAGCGCGGCGCGGACTTTCAGCGCGCGCCGACCAGCGTGCCGATCTGCTCGCCGCGCATGATGCGCATCAGGTCGCCGGGGCGCGACATGTCGTAGATGCGCAGCGGGACATTGTGATCGCGACAGAGCGCAATCGCGCTCGTATCCATCACCTGAAGATTGCGCTGGATCACTTCCTCGTAGCTGAGATGCTCGTAGCGTTTGGCGTTTGCATCCTTGCGCGGATCGGCGCTGTACACGCCGTCGACCTTGGTCGCCTTGAGGAGGAGATCGGCGTTGAGCTCGATCGCGCGCAGCGCGGCCGCGGAATCGGTGGTGAAAAACGGATTGCCGGTGCCGGCCGCGAACAGCGCGATGCGGCCTTTTTCGAGATGTCGGATCGCGCGGCGGCGGATGAAGTCCTCGCAGATCTCGTTGATCTTGATCGCGCTCATCGTGCGTGCGAAGCCGCCGGCTTTCTCGATCGAATCCTGCATGGCCAGCGCGTTGATGACGGTCGCGAGCATGCCCATGTGATCGCCGGTGACGCGGTCCATGCCTTTCGCCGCAAGACCCGCGCCGCGGAAGATGTTGCCGCCGCCGATCACGACGCCGACCTGCACACCCGCCTGCTGCACTTCGATGATCTCGCGCGCGAGGCGGTGCAGAACCTTCGGATCGATACCGTAGTCCGCCTCGCCCATCAGCGCTTCGCCGGAGAGTTTCAGCAGGATGCGCTTGTACTTGATCTCGGCGGGCATGCGTCCGTTCCGGGCGGGCAAAACGGGCGCATTGTAGCGGCAAAAGAAAGGCCGCGACGGGGCGCGGCCTTTCGATCGATCGAATTGCGCCGCTTCGTCATCCCGGCGAGAGCCGGGATCCATGTTGGCTGTCGGCTTCGAGTGAACGACGCGTCGAAGCAAATGGGTCCCGGCTTTGGCCGGGACGACGGCGCGAGAGCGTCAGGCCAATCCGGCCTGCTTCATGACCTCGGTCGCGAAGTCATCGCCCTTGGGCTTCTCGATACCTTCGCCGACCGCAAGCCGATGCATCGAAACGACTTCGGCGCCTTCCTTCTTCAGCACGTTGCCGACGGTCTCGTTCGTATCGATCACGTACGGCTGGCCGGTCAGGGTGTTCTCGGCAATGATCTTGTTGACCTTGCCGCTGATGATCTTTTCCAGGATTTCGGGCGGCTTGGATTTCTCCTTCTCCGACATCTTGGCGAGCTCGATTTCCTTTTCCTTGGCGATGAACGCCGGCGGCACGTGCTGCGCGGAAATGTACGGCGGATTCATCGCCGCGACATGCATCGCGATGCCGCGCGCGAGCTCGATCGAGCCGCCCTTGAGTTCGACGAGCACGCCGATACGTCCGCCATGCACGTAGGCCCCGACCTTGTTGTTGCTGTCGACGCGAACGAGGCGGCGCACCTGGATATTCTCGCCGATCTTGGCGATGAGCCACTGGCGCGCTTCCTCGACGGTCGGCCCATAAGACGTTTTGGCCGACTTCAGCGCTTCGACATCCTCGGCTCCGCTCGCGAGCGCTGTCCTGGCGACTTCGCTGACGAACTTGGTGAAGAACTCGTCCTTGGCGACGAAATCGGTTTCGCTGTTGACCTCGACCAGCACGGCCTTGCCGCCTTCCTGCGCCAGCACGACGCGGCCTTCTGCGGCGATGCGGCCGGCCTTCTTGTCGGCCTTTGCCAGGCCCTGCTTGCGCAGCCATTCGATGGCGGCGTCGATGTCGCCGTCGTTCTGCGTGAGTGCCTTCTTGCACTCCATCATGCCGGCGCCCGAGCGCTCGCGCAGTTCCTTGACGAGTTGTGCGGTGATTTCCATGGTGTCCTCGTTTGCTGCAGCGCGTGGCGTTGCATGGTGTGTTTCGGTTCGATCAGCGTTCGAGCGGGAGCGCCTGATCACGTTACGCCCCGTTCTCGTGGCGCCTGCGAGCGGGGTATGCCGCTCGCTCCGTCATCCGTCTTCGCCTGCGCGCGTGCTCGCATCGCCTCGGCGGCTTCGCCGCGCAAGCGGCAGTTCTGCCGTGAGCCGCATTGCGGAGAAGAAACCTGCGCGTCGAAGACCGGAATCGATGCACGAGCGGCAGCATGCCGCTCGTGCGTTACAGACTCGTCTTACTCGGTCGGGCCGGACTCGGCTTCCGGCGCCGGCGCCGCCGCAGCTGCCGGCTCCTCGGCGCGTTCGGGCCTGCCGCTGCCGTTGCCGCCGCGAGGCGGAGGGCCGCGACGGGCCGCCGGACGCTTCGCCGGAGCCTTGCGTGGCGCCGGCTTGCGGCGGTTGTCGCGATCGCGGTTGTCGGCCGATTCCTTGGTGACCGGATTGCCTTCGGCGTCGAGCTCGACGAAATCGTCCTTTTCGCCAGCGGCAACCTGCGGGGCGGCGGCACGGCCTTCAAGGACCGCGTCGGCCGCGGCGCGCACATAAAGCTGCACGGCGCGGATCGCGTCGTCGTTGCCCGGGATCGCATAGTCGACCAGCGCCGGATCGTAATTCGTGTCGACCACGGCGACGACCGGAATGCCGAGCTTCTTCGCTTCCAGCACCGCGATGTTCTCGTGGCCGATGTCGATGACGAAAAGCGCGTCCGGCAGGCGGTTCATGCCCTTGATGCCGCCGAGCGAGCGTTCGAGTTTTTCGCGCTCGCGCGAGAGGCGCAGCACTTCGTGCTTGACGAGCTTCTCGTAGGAGCCGTCGGTCGCCATCGTCTCGAGTTCCTTGAGACGGGAAATCGAGCCCTTTACCGTGCGGAAATTGGTCAGCATGCCGCCGAGCCAGCGAGCGGCGACGTAAGGCATGCTGCAGCGGGTGGCTTCTTCCTTGACCGCGTCGCGAGCCGAACGCTTGGTGCCCACGAACAGGACCGTCCCGCGCTTCTGCGCCAGGCCCGAGATGAAGTTCATCGCATCGGTGAAGAGCGGCAGCGTCTTTTCGAGGTTGATGATGTGGATCTTGCCGCGCGCGCCGAAGATGTACGGCGCCATGCGCGGGTTCCAGTAACGGGTCTGGTGACCGAAATGCACGCCAGCTTCCAGCATCTGGCGCATGGTGACTTGGGGCATGATGTACTCCATGACGTGGGCGCCGCGCGTCCTAAGTCGCGCGGTGAAGCCCGGGGTTGAGACCTCCACGTACCCGCCGCGTGCGACTCCTTGCGGAGCACCCCGAACGCGGTGACGGTGCGTGTGCGGATTCGGCGTTATGCCGTAGGCGGCCTTGCAGATTGCCTGCTCGGACCGCATTTCGTTTTGCGAGCCAGCGGGTTACGAACGCGGCCTGCGAAACCGTAGAATTGTACCCTGCCGTGCAAGCACGGGACAAGCCGCCTTCAGAACGCCCGGGCAAACCGCCCAAAGACGCCATGACCATCACTGTCAAAAGCCCCCAGCAGATCGAGAAGATGCGTGTCGCCGGACGCCTCGCCGCCGAGGTGCTGGAGCTGATGCGCGAGCACGTGAAACCCGGCGCGACGACCGAGGATCTGGATCGCATCGCCCACGAGCACATCGTCAAGGTGCAGAAGGCGATCCCGGCCAACGTCGGTTACAAGGGTTTTCCGAAGACGCTCTGCACCTCGGTCAACCACGTGATCTGCCACGGCATTCCAAGCCCGACCAAGATTCTGAAGGACGGCGACATCGTCAACATCGACGTCACCGTCATCAAGGACGGCTGGCACGGCGACACCAGCCGCATGTATTTCGTCGGCGCACCGCCGGTGCTGGCCAAGCGTCTCGTCGACACCACGTTCGAGGCGATGATGCGCGGCATCGGCGAAGTCAGGCCCGGCGCGACGCTCGGCGACATCGGCCATGCGATCCAGAAACTCGTCGAAGGCAACGGCTATTCGGTCGTGCGCGAGTATTGCGGACACGGTATCGGTCAGGTCTATCACGAAGATCCGCAGGTGCTGCACTACGGGCAGCCCGGCGCCGGCCTCAAGCTCACCAAAGGCATGACCTTCACGATCGAACCGATGGTCAACGCCGGCAAGCCGCACACGCGACTGCTGCCCGACGGCTGGACGGTTGTCACCAAGGATCACTCGCTGTCCGCGCAGTGGGAACACACCATTGCGGTCACCGACGATGGCGCAGAAATATTGACGCCCTGGCCTCAAGCGGCCTGAGATGAATCGCGTCGCGCGCGTGGATAACCCCTCGCGCCTGCCCGAAGCGCCGCGCCTGCCACCCGCGATGCCGCGCAGCGGTGTCTCCGCGCAGGCGCGCCTCGCGCTGCGGCAGCTCCTAGGGGACAACGAACGCGAACTCCGAGATGCTTTTCGCGACGGTGCCGACGCGCGCGGGTTGACGCACGTACGCGCGCAGGCGGTCGAGCATGTCGTCGTGCATGTCTGGCGCGCCTGCGTCGGCGACGCAGCCGACGCGGCGCTGTTCGCGGTCGGCGGTTTCGGCCGCGGCGCCCTGTTTCCGCATTCCGATGTCGATCTGCTCGTCTTGATCGAACCCGGCGTGCTGGCGCGGCACGCGCGCATGTTCGAGGCATTCTTTGCGTGTCTTTGGGATCTCGGGCTCAAACCTGGGCATGCCGTGCGCGATCCGGGCGAATGCCGCGAGCTGGCGCAAACCGACGTCGTCGTATTCACCAATCTGCTCGATGCTCGGCGTCTTGCGGGTTCGTCCGTGCTCGCCGATGCACTCGATGCGATCGTCGACGATCAAACATTGTGGCGTCCGGCCGACTACCTTGCCGCGAAACGCGCCGAGCAGTCTGGTCGCCACGCGCGGTTCAACGACACCACGTACAACCTCGAGCCGATCTTGAAGGACGGCCCCGGCGGCCTGCGCACG
>DASYJJ010000204.1:0-6519 GCA_035996605.1 Rhodanobacteraceae bacterium | reverse complement strand
TTCGCCGGGACGACGGGCTGGCGATTCTTCTTATCCGTTGGTCGCGGCGGAGTCAAACCAAGCCGATGCTGCAACGCGTCGTGATCGCTGCGCGTCGAGTGCCAGTCGCTATGCCCCGATCTCGGTCCGGACGTCGATCAGCTCCGGAAAGAACGTCAGCTCCAGCGCCTTTTTCAAGAACGCGACGCCCGACGAGCCGCCCGTGCCGCGCTTGAAGCCGATGATGCGCTCGACCGTCTTCATGTGGCGGAAGCGCCAAAGCTGGAAACTTTCCTCGATATCGACGAGCTGCTCGCAAAGGTGGTACTCGGGCCAGAATTCCTTCGCGCTCTCGTAGATGCGTTTGAATACCGGCGCGAGCTCCGCCGCACGCTTGTGCGGCTGCGACACGTCGCGTCCAAGGAGATGTGCGGGCACCGCGTGTCCGCGCCGCGCGAGGTAGCGCAGGAATTCGTCATAGAGGCTCGGTTCGGAAAGCACCGCGCGCAGACTCGCCTGCGCAGCGGGATCGTGATCGAACACCTTCAGCATCTCGACGTTCTTGTTGCCGAGCAGGAACTCGAGCTCGCGGTACTGCAGCGACTGGAACCCGGAAGATGCTCCGAGCACGGGGCGGAACTCCATGTACTCCGACGGCGTGAGCGTTTCGAGCACGGCCCACTGCTCGAAGAGCTGGCGCTGCACCTGCTTGACGCGCGCCAGCACTTTCAGCGTGGTGTCGACGTCATCGGCGCGCAGACGCTCGATCGCTTCGCGAAGTTCATGGATGATCAGTTTCATCCAGAGCTCTGCTACTTGGTGCTGAATGATGAACAGCATCTCGTCGTGATGCGGCGGATTGCTGAGCGGCTGTTGCGCCGACAGGAGCGTGTCCAGCTTGAGATAGCCGCCGTACGACACTCGGTCGCGCAGATCGAGCTCGATGCCCTGCTCGAGCGGACGCAAGTTTTCCGGATCGGTCATGGGATCGTACAGGCGAAGGGAAGATCGCGAGTGTAACAAACGCGCCGTTGTGGCCTGCGTGCGTGCGTGGATGGTGCGCTCCGATTGCCCTCACCCTACCCTCTCCCGCAGGCGGGAGAGGGTCGCGTTTTCATTTCTCCGGCAAGGTGGCCGAGGGGTTGAGTTTCGGTCTACCGCAAGGTGGCCGCGGAACTTGCGTTTTCGCCTCTACGGCAAGGTGGCCGCGGGGATTGAGTTCTCACCTCTCCCGCTTGCGGGAGAGGTCGCCTGCAAAGGCGGGTGAGGGACGCACGGAGCGAAGCACCTGCCCGACCAAACCGAACATTGCACGGATGCTGCAAAGGGCCTTGCGCGGCAAGGGCCGCGTTGCTTACTGTTCCAGCCCCGCCGCGTCGGAACTTCGCCCCGTCGTTCTGCCGGCCTCGCGTCAAATCCGTCCGCGCCCGCGCGATGAAGTCCGGAGGTTCCGTGTCGATCGCCGCCACTTTCGAGATCGAATACCTGCAATATCTCGACGCGGAAGGCAAGCTCGTCCGTGACGATCTGCCGGCGTTCGCGCGCGACATCAAGCAGCTCGTCGAGCTCTACAAGCTCATGCTCTTCGTGCGTGTCTTCGACGCCAAAGCGGTCGCGCTGCAACGTACCGGCAAGCTCGGCACGTACGCCTCGTGCCTCGGCCACGAAGCCGCGCACGTCGCCATTGGCAGCGCGATGCAGGAAGACGACGTGTTCGCGCCGATGTACCGCGAATACGGCGCGCAGTTTTACCGCGGCGTGAAACCGCGCGAAGTGCTTTTGTACTGGGGCGGCGATGAACGCGGCAATGATTTCTCCGGACCCGCGCACGACTTCGCATGGTCGGTCCCCATCGCGACTCAGGCGCTGCACGCGGCCGGCGCAGCGCTCGCCTTCAAGATTCGCAAGGAACCGCGCGTCGCCGTCACCGTAGTCGGCGATGGCGGCTCGTCGAAAGCCGATTTCTACGGCGCGATCAACGTGACCGGCGCGATGCAGCTCCCGCTCGTCGTCGTCATCGTCAACAACCAGTGGGCGATCTCGGTGCCGCGCAAAGCGCAGACCGGTGCCGCGACGCTGGCGCAGAAAGGCATCGCCGCCGGCATCGAAAGCATCCAGGTTGACGGCAACGATCTCATCGCCATGCGCGCCGCGCTCGACCACGCGATCAAGCGCGCGCGCCACGGTCACGGCGGAACACTCATCGAAGCGGTCACGTATCGCCTCTCCGATCACACCACCGCCGACGATGCGCGCCGCTATCGCGCCGAGGCGGAAGTGAAAGACGCATGGCTGCGCGAGCCTCTGAAGCGCATGAAGGCGTACCTGATGAGCATGAACGCGTGGACGGAAAAAGAAGAGGAAGCGTGGAAAGCCGACTGCGGAACGCGAGTCGACGCCGAAGTAAATGCTTATCTTGAAACGAAATCGCAAGGCGTCGAGGCGATTTTTGATTTCACGTACGCGGAAGTGCCAGCGGATCTTGCGGCGCAGAGGCAGGGCGCGATCGCCGGCGAGAAACCAACATGACGTCGTTCCGGCGCAAGCCGGGATCCATTTTTATTTTTTTCTTGGCATCGGCGGAACTGCAAGAGCAAAGGCAAGATCAAAATGGATCCCGGCTTTTGCCGGGATGACGGTTCGCAGAAGAGCGACATAAAAAATTTATGGCAGAAATCACCCTCATCGAAGCTGTCACCCAGGCCCTCGCCTACGAGATGAAACACGACGATTCCGTCGTCGTGCTCGGCGAAGACGTCGGAATCAATGGCGGCGTGTTTCGCGCCACGATGGGGTTGCAGCAGAAGTTCGGCGAGCAGCGCGTGATCGATACTCCGCTCGACGAGACGACAATTGCCGGCCTCACCGTCGGCCTCGCCGCGCAGGGCATGAAACCGGTTGCCGAAGCGCAGTTCGAGGGTTTCATCTATCCGATGATGGAACACATCGCGTGTCACGCCGCGCGCATGCGCACGCGCACGCGCGGACGCCTGAGCTGCCCTGCCGTGTTTCGCGCGCCGTGGGGCGGCGGCATTCGCGCGCCCGAGCATCACTCGGAAGCGAACGAGCACCTCTTCACGAACATACCCGGTCTGCGTGTCGTAATGCCGTCTTCGCCCGGCCGCGCGTATGGTTTGCTTCTCGCCGCGATTCGCGATCCGGATCCCGTGATGTTCTTCGAGCCCAAGCGCATCTACCGTCAATACAAGGAAGAAGTCGCCGACGACGGCGAGGCGCTGCCGCTCGATGTGTGCTTCGTTCTGCGCGACGGCAGCGACATCACGCTGGTCACCTGGGGCGCGCAAGTCAAGGAAACGCTCGAAGCGGCCGATGCGCTCGCCGAAGAAGGCATCGACGCCGAAGTCATCGACGTCGCGACGCTGAAACCGCTCGATTTCGACACGATCCGCGAATCGGTGCACAAGACCGGTCGCTGCGTGATCGTGCACGAAGCTCCGCGCACTGCGGGATTCGGCGCAGAGATCGCGGCGCGTGTCGCGGAAGAATGTCTGTACGATCTCCTTGCGCCCTTGGAGCGCGTGACCGGTTACGACACGCACATTCCGCTCTATCGGCTGGAGATGAAATATCTGCCGAGCGTCGAGAAGATCGTCGCGGCATCGAAGCGTGCGATGGCGGCATCCTAGCGATGCTACGAAACGTGAGCAGTCATACCGTCGTTGTTCCGGCCTGCGCCGGGATGACGAAAGAGAGAACGTCATGGGCGATCTGAAAACATTCCACCTCCCCGACCTCGGCGAAGGCCTGCCCGACGCGACGATCGTCGAATGGCTCGTCAAGGAAGGCGGCACCGTCAAGCTCGACGAGCCGATGGTCTCGATGGAGACCGCCAAGGCCGTCGTCGAAGTGCCCTCGCCGTTCTCGGGCAAGCTCGCGAAGGTGCACGGCAAGGCCGGCGACGTGATCGCGACCGGCGCGGCACTCGCGGATTTCGAAATCGATCCGAAGATGCCGCAGCGCGCCGAGGCCGAGGCGACCGGCCATCATCATGGCCCGCCAAAAGCGGCGAAAGCGGCAGCCGGAAAAGGTGCCGGCAACGAGGCGCCCGACAAGAGAGGCGTCGTGGCATCCGACGAAGGCGGCGAGATCGTCGAGAACGACAACGCCGGTCGTGCCGATGAAGGCACGGTCGTCGGCGCGATGCAGACGAGCGATCGCGTTCATGCGGAACACGCGACGAGCGTCGGCGGTGTGAAAGCCGTGCCGGCCGTGCGGGCGCTGGCGAAGAAACTCGGTGTCGATCTTGCAAGCGTGGCGGCGAGCGGCGCGGGCGGTGTGGTGACATTGAAGGACGTCAAGGATGCCGCCGCCGCGGGAACTGCGCGCGTAGGTGCGACGGGCGGTGCAGGCAGCACGAATGTGCAGCGCTCGGCTGCAGGCATGCCCTCACCCGGTGCTGCCGCGCCGGCCTCTCCCGCGAGCGGGACGGGCGAAAGGACGCAGCTCTCGGCGACCGGCAAGCCGATGCGCACGACGCCGCCGACCGTCGCTGCGACGGGCCAGCCCGAACAACTCAAAGGCGTTCGCCGCAACATGGCGCGCGTGATGGCGGACGCGCACGCGAAAGTCGTGCCGACAACGCTCGCCGACGACGCCGACATCAGCGCGTGGCTGCCGGGAAACGACATCACGGGACGTCTGATTCGCGCGATCGTGCGTGCGTGCAAAACAGTGCCTTCCCTTAATGCGTGGTTCGACGGCGAAAACCTGACACGCACCTTGCATCCGCATGTCGACATCGGCATTGCGGTCGACACCGACGACGGCTTGTTCGTTCCGGCGCTTCGCAACGCGGACATGCTCGACGCCGCCGGCGTGCGCGTCGCGGTGAATCGTCTGCGCGTGCAGGTCGAGGATCGCAGCATCGCGCCGTCGGAGCTCTCGGGCTACACGATTTCGCTCTCGAACTTCGGCGTGTTCGCCGGGCGCTACGCGACGCCGATCGTCGTGCCGCCGTGCGTGGCGATCGTCGCCGCCGGCAAAGGCCGGCATCAGATGACGCCGGTCATGGGCGGCTTCGAATCGCATCGCGTGATTCCGCTTTCGCTGACGTTCGATCATCGCGCCGCGACGGGTGGCGAAGCCGCACGTTTCCTCAAGGCGATGCTGGACGATCTCGCGCTGGCGCAGTAGCAGCGGGACAACGACCCACACGACATCCCATCTTCGTCGTCCCGGCGAAGACCGGGACCCAGCGACTTCGTTGAGTCCGTTCGCAAGCGACCCAAATCTGGAGAACGCCATGCACCACAGCCGCTTCGCTTCGATCATCATCGATTGTCATGTCGACGATCTCGCCGGGGCGACGGAATTCTGGAGCAAGGCGTTCGGAAAGCCGGTCGCCAGCTTCGATCAGGACGGCGATGGCAAGTACGCCGAGCTCGAGACGTCCGAGGACGAGCCGATCATCGTCATCCAGAAAGTAGCGCACGAAAGCCGCGTGCATCTCGACATCGAGAGCGACGACATCGAAGCCGAAGTGAAGCGCCTCGAAGCGCTCGGCGCAAAGCGCGTGGAATTCATCAAACGCTGGTGGGTGATGGAAGCGCCGACCGGCCAGCGCTTCTGCGTCGTACGCCAGCAGCGCAAGGAATTCGGACCGCATCTCAATCAGTGGGAGTAGCGGCGCCATGGGAACTCCGGCAGGCACTCCGGCTCGCAGGCCGCTCGCTTCACGCGATTCGCGATGGGCGCAACGCTCCGCGGCGGCGCTTGCCCGCTCGTCGGTCACGCCGAACCAGATCTCGCTGATCAGCATCGTGTTCGCAGCCGCCGGCGCTGCCGCGCTGATGCGCGGCGGTGCGATCGCGCTCGTGCTCGCCGCGGTCTGCGTGCAGTTGCGCCTTCTCTGCAATCTCCTCGACGGCATGGTGGCGATTGAAGGCGGCAAGCAGTCGCCGGTCGGCTCGCTCTACAACGAATTCCCGGATCGCATCGCCGATTCGCTGTTGCTGGTCGCGCTCGGCTACGCGGCACAAATGGCATGGCTCGGCTGGCTCGGCGCGCTGCTCGCGGCGCTGACCGCCTACGTCCGCGCGACCGGCGGCGCACTCGGGCTCGAACAGGATTTCCGCGGACCGATGGCCAAGCCGCAGCGCATGGCGGTGTTGACGGCCGCCTGCGTCGTCGGCGCCGCGGAAATGCAGTGGAATGGTACGCGTTACGCGCTTCTGGCCGCCGCGATCCTGATCGCCGCGGGCTCGGCACTCACTTGCGCGACGCGTACGCTCGCGATCGCTCGTCAGCTGCGCAGACAAGGCTGACGGACGCAACAAAACGTTCATCCAGGTTCGACCGCAAGGGCAGCGCCCGCGGCCTTTCGTGCGCAGCGCAAGTATCGGATCATGGCAGCCCGGGTCACCGCGCGGCGAAACGCGATGAACGGCGATTGACGGCCCGCGCGCGCGGCGCTGCACGTCGACGGGGCCTCGTGTATGATGCGCGCCCTTTGTTCCATCCATTCATCCGTATAGAAGGATATTTGCCGCGATGACGAGCTACCTCTTCACCTCCGAGTCG
>DASYJJ010000203.1:0-1832 GCA_035996605.1 Rhodanobacteraceae bacterium | reverse complement strand
AACATCGACTTCATGAACAATTCCGCGCAGCTCGTCGCGCAGCGCCTGCGCGATGCCGGCATCAATGCGCAACTTGCGTCCTCGGACTGGGGCGGCGTCATCACGCGGCGCGCCGTGAAGGCCGCGCCGGATCAGGGTGGCTGGAACATCTTCATCACCTGGTCGGGTGTGGCCTCGGTCGGCAACGCGATTGCATGGGTCGGCCATCAGGCGACCGGCGAGAAGGGGTGGTTCGGCTGGCCGACCGACGACGTGCACGAAAAGCTGCGCGACAAATGGGCGGCGGCGGGAAGCCTCGAGGAGCAGAAGGCGGTCGCACGCGAGATGCAAAAGCACGACTGGGACTTCGTGCCGCACGTCTGGCTCGGCCAATGGCTCTCGCCAGTCGCCTACCGCAAGAATCTGAAGGGCGTGCTGGGGTTCCCGGAGGTCATCCCATTCTGGAATGTCGAGAAGACGTGAGCTCGACTGTCATCCCGGACGCGCCGAAGGCGCGATCCGGGACCCCTCTTTGAATTTCCTGAAGATCGCGAGCATGTATGGATCCCGGCTCTCGCGCTTTGCGCTCGGCCGGGATGACAATGGAGTATGATCGCGTGCGCCTGTTCTACGCAGCTCTTGCCCTCGAGGCGAACACCTTCCTGCCGCTGCCGACCTCGTATCAAGCCTTTGTC
Organism: Rhodanobacteraceae bacterium; assembly: GCA_035996605.1. GTDB lineage: Bacteria > Pseudomonadota > Gammaproteobacteria > Xanthomonadales > Rhodanobacteraceae > Dokdonella_A. Next base: position 1,158 of record DASYJJ010000203.1, on the reverse strand, counting down.
GAGAAAGTCTACTTCCCGCCCGGCCAGTATCCGGCCAAGGGCGCGCACCAGACCGGCGCCATGGACGCCGTGCGGGCGCGCGCCAAGCGCGGCGCGTTCGAACTGATCGAAGGCTCATGCTATGCGGCGCAGCCGGGCGGTGCGGCCTCGCGCGCGGCCTACGAGCGCATGCGCGATGAAATCCTCGAGCAACTCAAAGCCGCACTCCCGGTCGACGGCGCGGTCTTCAATCTGCACGGCGCCATGGTGGCGCATGGCTATGACGACTGCGAGGGCGATTTTCTCGAGCGGGCGCGGGCGCTGGTCGGGCCCACTTGCGTTGTCGGTATCGAGCTCGACCCGCATTGTCACCTCACAGCCAAGCGCTGCGCGCTCGCCGACATCATCGTGCTGTTCAAGGAGTATCCGCACACAGATTTCGTCGAGCGCGGCGAGGAGATGGTCGAACTCGTGCTGCGCACCATCCGCCGCGAGATCAAGCCGGTGAAATCGGTCTATGACTGCCGCATGCTCGCCAGCTTTCCGACCTCGACTCAGCCGATGCGCGGCCTGGTCGACAAGATCATGGCGCTGGAGGGCAAGGAGCGCGTGCTGTCGGTCTCGATCGGCCACTGTTTTCCCTATGGCGATGTGCCGGAATGCTCCGCACGGATCCTCGTGCTGACCGACGACGCCAAGCCGCATGGCGACAGACTGGCAGAAGAAATTGGCCGCGAGCTGATCGCATTCCGCGAGACCGCGGCGCCGCCGGGATACTCCGTCGATGGCGCGATCGATTTCGCGCTCGCGCAGAGCGGCGGCCCGGTGGTGATCGCCGACACCACCGACAATGCCGGCGGCGGCGCGCCGTCCGACAACACCACGTTCCTGCACCGTCTGATGGCGCGCAGTGTACAGGGGGCGGCTGTCGCGCCGATCTGGGACCCGATCGCGGTGCGGCTCGCATTCGACGCCGGAGAAGGCGCCAAACTGCCGTTCCGGTTCGGCGGCAAGACTGCGCTCGCATCCGGTCCGCCGGTCGATGCCGAGGTGGAGATCATCCGCTGCGTGCCGAACGCGCACCAGACCTTCGCCGGCGCCATCGTACCGCTCGGAGACGTCGCGTCGATCCGCATGGGCGGCGTCGAGGCCGTGCTGATTTCCACGCGCGCGCAGGCG
>DASYJJ010000202.1:0-4869 GCA_035996605.1 Rhodanobacteraceae bacterium | reverse complement strand
CGTCCATCGTCGCCATCGCGAGTCCGGCGCCGTTGACCATACAGCCGATGTTTCCGTCCATCGTGACGTAGTTGAGGTTGTGCTTGACCGCGACCGCCTCGGCCGCGTCCTCCTGCGACTCGTCGCGCATCGCAGCAAGTTTCGGATGACGGAACTCGGCGTTGTCGTCGGAATTGACCTTGCCGTCGAGCGCCATCAGATCGCCGCTGCTGACAATCGCGAGCGGATTCAATTCGACCAGCGCAAGATCCTGCTCGTTGAACAGGCGATACAAGCCCAGCATGATTTTGGTCAGCTGATTGGCTTGCTTGCCGTTGAGACCCATGTCGAAAGCGAGCTGGCGGCAGCGGTACGGCTGGAGTCCCTCGACGAAATCGACTTCGATGGTGTGGATGTCCTCGGGGTTTTCGCGAGCGACCTGCTCGATGTCGACGCCGCCGCGCGCCGAGGCGATGAACGAGACCGACTTGGTCGCGCGATCGACGAGGATCGAAAGGTAAAGCTCTTTTGCGATGTCGTTCGCTTCGCTGATCAACACCTCGTTGACGGGCAGCGCGCGGCCGCCGGACTGATACGTCGTCATGCCCTTGCCGAGCATCCCCGCGGCTGCGGTTTTGACTTCGTCGAACGTCTTGCAAAGCTTTACGCCGCCGGCCTTGCCGCGTCCGCCGGCGTGGATCTGCGCCTTGACGACCCATTGATCGCCGCCGAGCGCCTTGGCGGCTTCGGCCGCCTGTTCGGGGGTCGAGGCGACCTTTCCGGCCGGCACCGCAATGCCGTAGCCGGCGAACAGTTCCTTGGCCTGGTATTCGTGGAAATTCATGCGGGCACCTTGCGAATGAGAGGGCTCGACAAAAAGACGAACCCGGAAAGCAAGCACGCGACGGCGATGGCTTCACGCCGCGATGCCGAATCAGGGAGCTGCGGCCAACGCGGGCCGCTCAACGGGCGCGTATTTTGGGCAAGCGCTCGGGCGAAAGCAAAACATCGGCGCGCAGGTCCAATGCTCGCGCGCACGACCTGGGAATTCGGGCCGCGGGACGCCATGTCGTCCTGGCGGCGCATCATTTGCAGGCTTATCCGATGCGTGCGGTGCGGTTGCGACGAACGGTTGCGACAATCCGTTGCAATCGGATCATTGTCCGCCAACACGAAACCATGTAAAAACAGATGACTACGGCACTTTTGTCGAAACGACTGATATACTGCCGAGCGGAGAAGGAGACTACGTGATCGCGGAACGGTGGGCGCGCGGCACCGCCGAATCTCCGGGCGACATTACCCGGCGCGAACTCTATTTCTTCAATCTTTATCGCTGCCTCGAGGCGATCGTCTACGCGGGCCTCGTGTTCAGCCCGATGGTTCGACTCGACCTCGTCCGCCTGACGCATCCGGGGCTCGGCCAGGGTGTCGCTCTGGCATATCTCATCGCTGCGCTGACGATGCTGGTCGCAACCGACCGCATGCGCGCCGAGCTCGCGACAAGTATCAGCGTCGGTCTTGTCATCGACATCCTCGCAGCGTCGCTGATTCTGGTCGCACTGTCGGGCCACAACGCGGTGCCGATCATGCTGCTCGTCAACGTCGGCGTCGCCGCGTTGCTGCTGCCGCATCGCGCGTTCTTCTTCGCGACACTCGCTGCGATCGGCGTGATCGCGCCGGCGTTCTACGCGGTCTACGTCGACAATGTCAGCGGCGCCGGCATCTTCGAAGCTGGACTCCTCGCATTCGCGAACTTCGCGGTCGCCGCGCTGTGCTTCTATCTCGGCGGCCACATGCGCGCGACCGAAGCGCTGGCGGCGCAACGCGGCGTCGATCTTCTCAATCTCGAGCAGGTCAACGATCTCATCATCCAGCGCATGAAGACCGGCGTGCTGCTGGTCGATCAGGCCAACCACATCCTGCGCATCAACGAAGCGGCGTGGCATCTGATCGGCAATCCTTCGCCGACGCAGCGCGAGCTCGGCACGATCGCGCCGGAGCTTTCCCGCCGCCTCTATCATTGGCGGCATTCGGGCAAGACCGACCAGACCGCCGTTGCGCTCGCGGCCGACGTGCCCGAGGTGATTCCACGTTTCACGCGCCTCGCGCCGAACGACGATACCAATGTGCTGATTTTCCTCGACGACACCTCGCTGCTGTCGCGGCGCGCGGAGGAGTTGACGCTATCCTCGCTCGGCAGACTCTCCGCTTCGATCGCACACGAGATCAGGAATCCGCTTGCGGCGATCCGCTATTCGGCGCAGTTGCTTGCCGAATCGCCGAAACTCGAGCCCGAGGACAAGCGTCTCGTCGACATCGTCAACAACCATTGCACGCGCGCGAACGACGTCATCGAAAACATCCTGCAGCTCTCGCGGCGCGAACGTTCGCGGCCCGAGACGCTCGATCTCAACGCCTGGGTGCTCGCGTTCGTCGAGGACTACAAGCAAGCCAACGATCTTGGCGCGGATCAGCTGCGCGCGGTCACGCAGAATCGTCGCATCGAGGCGATGGTCGATCCGCAGCATCTGCAGCAGGTTGCATGGAATCTCGTGCAGAACGCGCTTCGCTACGGCCGGCAGCCGAACGAGCCGGCCCGGGTGACCGTCGCGGCCCGTCTTGCCGCGGACAAGGGTCCGCCGCTGATCGAAGTCGTCGATCGCGGTCCGGGTATTCCGCCCAAGGTCGCCGGGCAGATCTTCGAGCCGTTTTTCACGACGCACGAATACGGCACCGGCCTCGGGCTCTATCTCGCCAAGCAGATGACCGAAGCGAGCCAGGCGACGCTCGAATACGTGCCGGTCGCCGGTGGCGGGGCCTGTTTCCGCATCTCGCTGACCCCTGCGGGCGCGCTTCTGGCTGCACGCATCGCGGCCCAATCCGCTTGATGGCCGCGATCAAGACGGCCTTTCGCCTCACGAGAAGGGCGAGGACCGAGCCGCCGACCCGCGAACTACGAAACGGTGGTACAAGCCTATCTTGGCGAAATGCGCGTTTTTCAACAGACGCGCCTTTCGAAACGGCCGCGCGGCCCTTTGCGTTGACGCACGTCACGTTTTAACCTTGGAACAGCGACCCTGACCGTCCAAAGCATGAGCAAGCAATACGCACTGGTCATCGATGACGAGCGTGACATCCGCGAGCTGCTCACGCTCACGCTCGGACGCATGGATCTCGTCGTGGAAACCGCGGCCACGGTCGCCGAAGCGCGGCAGCGACTCGCCGAACGCCACTACGCGCTGTGCTTCACCGACATGCGCCTGCCGGACGGATCGGGCCAGGAAATCGTCGAGCTGATCGCGGCCCAGTTCACCGAAACGCCGGTTGCGATGATCACCGCCTACGGCAACGTCGATGCGGCAGTCACCGCGCTCAAGGCCGGCGCGTTCGATTTCGTCTCCAAGCCGGTCGACATCAGCGTGCTGCGCCGGCTCGTGCAGACCGCGCTCAAGCTTTCCGAAGAGAAACGCGCGGACCAGACCGCAAGCAGCAGCAAACTGATCGGCGATTCGCCGCCGATGGTTGAACTCCGCACCACGATCAGCAAGGTCGCGCGCAGTCAGGCGCCGGTCTACATCGCGGGCGAATCCGGCGTCGGCAAGGAACTCGCCGCGCGATTGATCCACGAGCTTGGTCCGCGTTCCGGATCGCCGTTTGTTCCGGTCAATTGCGGCGCGATTCCTTCCGAGCTGATGGAAAGCGAATTCTTCGGCCACAAGAAGGGCAGCTTCACCGGCGCGCACGTCGACAAGGACGGGCTGTTCCAGGCGGCTCAGGGCGGCACGCTGTTCCTCGACGAAGTCGCCGAGCTTCCCGTGCACATGCAGGTGAAACTGCTGCGCGTGATTCAGGAAAAAGCCGTGCGCACGATTGGCGCACGCGCGGAATTGCCGGTCGACGTGCGCATCCTTTCCGCGACGCACAAGAATCTCGCGCGCCTCGTCGAGCTCGGCTCGTTCCGCCAGGATCTTTTTTACCGCATCAACGTGATCGAGCTTCGCGTCCCGCCGCTGCGCGAACGCCGCGAAGACATTCCCAAACTCGCCGCGCGCGTGCTCGACCGTCTCGGCCAGAGCAATGGCACTGCACCTGCGCGCCTCTCACCCGATGCACTGAAATCGCTGCTCGCCTACGATTTTCCCGGCAATGTGCGCGAGCTCGAAAACGTGCTCGAACGCGCGGTCGCGATGTGCGAGAACGGCAATATCACCGCGGAGGATTTGCGCCTGACGACGCGCTCGGCGTTTGCCGACACGGCGGATAGCGCAAGCATCGGCGATAACCTCTCGTCGCGGATGTCCGCGCCGCCCGCGCCACCGCGCATGACCACGCCGTTCCCTCCGTTGGCGTCGGCGGAAGGCCGTCTGGAAGACGAGTTCCCCGCCGATCTCGCCGCAGCCGTTGCGGAGACCGAACGCGCCGCGATCATGAAAGCGCTGGAAGCGACGCGCTGGAATCGTACGGCGGCAGCGAAGCAGCTGGGACTCACGCTGCGACAGTTGCGCTATCGGCTCGAGAAGCTTGGCATCGAGTAGGTTCGTCCGCGAGAATTAGTTCGTCCGTGTGTTGGCGGGCTGCGTTGCTTCGCCAACTGCGTGCTCACCTTCGCGTATCCTTTTCGCAGAGTCCGCACCGAGGTCACATCATGACTCGCTGGAAAGCTTCGGCCGTCCATTTGTCGATCAGTATCTGCGTGGGCCTCGGCGCGGTCGCGCTCATATTCGGCGTGTGGTATCCGCCGCCTTACAGCCACGCGGTCGGAGCCGATCAGCTCGTAGTCCTGTTGTTGGGCGTCGACGTTGTATTGGGTCCGCTTTTGACGCTGGTTGTTTTCAAGAGCGGCAAGAAGTCGCTCCGCTTCGATCTCAGCGTCATCGCGCTGCTGCA
>DASYJJ010000201.1:0-6808 GCA_035996605.1 Rhodanobacteraceae bacterium | reverse complement strand
GATGTCCCTGCCCGGCCTGCGCGCGACCTCACCCGCGACCGGCGACGAAGATCAGTCGAACCCATTCGCAAAGATCGAGTCCGGAAGATCGACACGCTCTACGGCGCCGATATCGGGAAGGCCATCGCGCACCGTGTCGTTGATGCCGGGAATGACGACGCCGCGATCGATCAGCGGACTGCCGGCCAGCGGAGTGAAGTCGCCGCCCGCGGGATTCGTCAGCGTCGGATCTGCCGAGAGGCCGTTCATTTCCTCTTCGACGCCGTTCTGCAGATCCGCCAGAGTTGCGTACGTCGTGGAGTACCACCTTACGAGCGACGCAGCATCGATCGAATAAAGATCGTCGTAGTCGAGATCGAGCGGAATCGTGTTGATCTTCGTCAACGCATGATTCGGCGCGGCGAAGAGATTGTTTCGGCTCACCAGCGCCGTGTTCAATCCGGGATCGAAGAAAGTGAGCGCATCGACACCGGCGACATTGCTGAAAAACGTGTTGTTGTAAACCAGCAGCGGGCCGACGATCTCGGGGTAGTCGCTGTTGATCTTTATACCGCTCGGAATCTGTCCGAACACGAGATAGGAAGGCACGTTGCCGATGTCGTACGCGGTATTGCGCACGATCCAGACTGGACCCGGCGCAGCCGGCGCGACCGAAAAGGCCATCAGGCTGTCGCTGATCGTGTTGTTCCATATGCGCACATTGGCGCAGTAGCCATCGGATTCGATCGCATCGTCGCTGTGCGTGTAGATCGTGTTTTCGTAGACATCGGTTTCGCTGGTGAACGCGTTGTCCGGCGCGTCGGATCCGCACGGGTGCAAGCCGTCGTAGGTATCGTGCAGGAAGTTTCGGCGGATGACGTTGCCTTGCCCGTTGTTGTCGGTCATGTAGACGCCGGTGTCGCCCGCGCTGTCGTGGGCCAGCGCCCACGGCCAGTTGATGATCGAGCTGTCGCCGATGTCGTTGTGCTCGACGAGATTGCGCTCGCCGCCTTTTATCCAGACGCCTGCACCGGCGTTCTCATGGATCGAGCTGCCGCTGACTTCGCACTGGCTCGCGAAACGCAGATACACGCCGCGTCCGTACTCATCGCTGCCGTAGTAACGGATCTCGAAATTCTGGATGCGAACGTTGCTGGCGCCTTCGACGTAGAAACCCGAGTCGTAACGCGAAACGTTCATCGTGTGTTGCGTCGGCGTGGAGCCGTCGCTGAACTTGACATACACGTTCATACCGTCGGCGTAGAAGCCGCCGGGTGCGCCGGCCGCGAGCGCCGCGAGTTCGGCGACGCTGGTGTAGGGAAATAGACGTCCCTGATCGGTGACGACGAGCGCGGTTCCGTAACCGGAATGGTACGAATAAACCCCGTTCGACTGCGGAGTCCACTCGACACCTGCGGTGATTGCGGGATCGGCGCCGTCGAGCACGGCGCCGGGCGCACTTGCGCGAAACACCACCGGCTGTGCGTCCGTGCCTGAAACGGAAACGTTCACCTGCTCGCGATAGAGGCCGGGCGCAATCGATACGAGATCGCCCGCCTGCGAAACATCGGCCGCGTGCTGGATCGACTGCAGAGGCGCGGAGGGATCCGTGCCTGCGTTTTCGTTCGATCCGCCGGGCGCGACGTAAAGCGTTCGGGTCGGCACGAAGGTTGGGTTTTCCGCGCGCGTCGTCACGTTCTGCGACGCGGTCGGAGACCCGGTGACGCCGTCGACATCGCTCAAAGTGACGCGGACGGAATAGGTTTGACCCGGCTGAAGCCAGAAGAGACTGCCGACAAAGTGGGTCGCGTCGATCCGGACCAGCGGATGCGCCGCGCGAAATCCGGAATCGCCGGGACCTTGCCATTCGAGCGTCGCTTGCGCATTGCCGTTCGCATCTCCGCTGACCTCGGCGACGACGCCGCCGCTCTCGAACGTGCCGTAGGTATCGACGGCCGTGAGCGACACCGCGTTTTGCGCGTGCAGCGACGTTGCCGCAAAGGCCGACAACAGCAGGGCGGGCAGATATTTCAGCATGCAGTTCACGGTCAGATGACAGGGCGATGCTGCCACGCGTTGCTCGCCCGTGATGTGATCCCGTTGTTAGCGTTTTGCTGCCGGAGCCTCTGATTTGGCGACCCGCGGCCTCCGAACACGCCCGACGGGTGGCTCGGCGTATCGCCGCAAGCACTCTCATCGGGGTTCGACGATCCATCCGCAAGAATTGCTTCATGCGATTGCCACGCGGAATTAATCGACGCCGCCTAAGGTCGCGCCGGCCGTCGGTAATGCGGCTGCGACGCGCGGGCGCTTCGTTTGCTCCCGTGCGCACTCGGACGTATTCGCATGCGCGGGATTTCGCGACGCAAGTTCATCGGCATGTCCGCGAGCGCCGCCGGCGCCGCGGCTCTGGGCACATTACCCCATACGCTGAGCCGCGCACTGGCCACGCCAGCAGCCGGCCGATCGCTGTCCGCGGTGCGCCATGTCGTCGTGCTGATGCAGGAAAATCGATCGTTCGATCACTATTTCGGAACGCTGGCCGGCGTGCGCGGTTTCGACGATCCGGCCGCTCCGACGCTCGGCAACGGCGATTCGGCTTTCGCGCAGCCGGATTCAAACGGCGGCTGCACGCCTTTCCATCTGGACTCGAGGAGCGGCGCCGCGCCCTGCGTGCCCGATCTCGATCACAGCTGGGACAGCACGCACCGCGCGTGGAACGAGGGTCGCTACGACCGCTGGGTCGATTCGAAAAGTACATCGACCATGGGCTACTGCACGCGCGCCGACATCCCTTTCCACTACGCGCTCGCCGACGCGTTCACGATCTGCGACCACTATTTCTGCTCGGTGATGGGTCCGACCAATCCGAATCGCTTGTACTTGTGGAGCGGAACACTCGATGCGGAAGGTCATGCCGGCGGTCCGGTCGTCGACAACCACGCGACCGGATTTCGCTGGACGACCTATCCCGAGCGACTCGAAGCCGCAGGCGTCGACTGGAAGGTCTACCAGAACGCGAACGACAACTACGACGACAATGCGCTCGCCTGGTTCGCGCGGTTCCAACACGCCGCGCCAGGCTCGTCGCTCTTCGAGCGCGGCATGGCTTCGGTGCCGGCGACTAGCGGATCGACAGCGAACGACATCGTCGCGGCACTGCGCTCGGATGTGCTCGGAGGAACGCTGCCTACGGTTTCGTGGATCGTCGCGCCCGAAAGTTGCAGCGAGCACCCGGCCTGGCCCGCCGCTGCGGGCGCGCATTTCATCGACGGCGTGATGCGCGCGCTGATGGCCGATCCAGAGGTCTGGGCATCGACAGTGCTGTTCCTCAACTACGACGAAAACGACGGGTACTTCGATCACGTTCCACCGCCGGTGCCGCCGCCCGGCATGCGCGGTGAATTCGTGCGCGGCGAACCGATCGGCCTCGGGCCGCGCGTGCCGATGCTGGTGATTTCCCCGTGGAGCCGCGGCGGCTGTGTGTGTTCGGAAACGTTCGATCACACCTCGGTGATCCGTTTTCTCGAAACATGGCTCGGTGTGTCGGAGCCGAACATCTCCGCATGGCGGCGCGCGATCTGCGGCGACATGACGTCGGTGTTCGACTTCAACTCGCTGACGATCGCGCTGCCGGACCTGCCCGAGACTTCGGAGCCGGACTTCACGGCGTCGCAAGCGTGTGCACGCGCTTCACCGCAAATTGCCGGCACGAACTCGGTGCCATCGCAGGAAAGCGGTGCGCGCCCGCTGCGTCCGTTGCCGTATCGGCCGGACGCACGTCTCTCATTCGACGAAGGCGCGCTGCGAGTCCGCATGAGCAACGCTGATACGAAAACCTCGGGATACGCGTCGTGGGCGCACTTTACGATCCAGTCGCGCGACGGCAAGAACTCCCCGCCGCGACGTTACGATGTCCCGCCGGGCGAATGGATCGAAGATGTCTTTGCGCCGAATGCGGACGGTTCTTACGAGATTTCGGTTTACGGTCCGGCGGGTTTCGTGCGACGTTTTGCCGGGAGGGTCGAAATCCCCGCATCGGAAGCGCTTGTGCTCAACCGACCTTCGCGCAACGCGAAACAAAAAACGCCGGCGTCGGGGCCGGCGTTTTCTTGAGAGCGGTGTTGATGGCGCTCAGTGTTTCATCGTGCGCCGCAAACGTTCCAGTGTCTGCAACTGCGCGACGGCTTGTGAGAGCTGCACCTGTGCCTGCGCGACTTCGAGCGCATCGGTGCGGTTGGCAAGCGCGCGCTCGGCTTCTTCCTTCGCCCGGCGCGCGGCGGCTTCGTCGAGGTCCTTCGCGCGGAGCGCCGTGTCGGCGAGCACGGTGACGACGCTCGGCTGCACTTCGAGAATGCCGCCCGAAACGTAGAAGAAAAGCTCTTCGCCGCTTTCGCGCAGCACGCGCACCTGGCCGGGCTTCAGGCGCGTGATTAGCGCGGCGTGACGCGGCGCGATGCCGAGTTCGCCTTCCTCGCCGGTCGCGACGACCAGTTGCGCCTCGCCGTGGAAGATTTCCTCTTCGGCGCTGACGATGTCGCAGCGGATGGTGGCCATTTCTTTACTCGCTTCGTTGGTGAAAGACGGGATTCGGAATTCGAGATTCGGGATGTGCGCAAGGGGACCGATTGATCATCCCGAATGCCGAATCCCGAGGCCCGGCTCTTCAAATCACGCCGCTTTCTTTTCCATCGACTTGGCCTTCTCGAAGGCCTCTTCGATATTGCCGACCATGTAGAACGCCTGCTCCGGCAGCGCGTCGCACTCGCCGTCGCAGATCATCTTGAAGCCGCGGATCGTTTCCTTGAGCGAAACATACTTGCCGGGCGAGCCGGTGAAGACTTCCGCGACATGGAACGGCTGCGAGAAGAAGCGCTCGATCTTGCGCGCGCGCGCAACTGTCGACTTGTCTTCTTCGCTGAGCTCGTCCATGCCGAGGATCGCGATGATGTCCTTCAGTTCCTTGTAGCGCTGCAGCATGCCCTGCACGCGGCGCGCGGTGTCGTAGTGTTCTTGGCCGATCACGTTCGGATCGAGCTGGCGCGATGTGGAATCGAGCGGATCGATGGCCGGATAGATGCCGAGCGAAGCGATATTGCGCGAAAGCACCACGGTCGCATCGAGATGCGAGAATGTCGTCGCCGGCGACGGATCGGTGAGGTCGTCCGCGGGCACGTAGATCGCCTGCACGGATGTGATCGAGCCGGTCTTGGTCGAAGTGATGCGTTCCTGCAGCACGCCCATTTCCTCGGCGAGCGTCGGCTGGTAACCCACCGCCGACGGCATACGCCCGAGCAGCGCCGACACTTCCGTGCCGGCCAGCGTGTAGCGGTAGATGTTGTCGACGAAGAAGAGCACGTCGCGGCCCTTGCCGGATTCGTCCTTCTCGTCGCGGAAGTACTCGGCCATCGTGAGGCCGGTCAACGCGACGCGCAGGCGATTGCCCGGCGGCTCGTTCATCTGGCCGTAGACCATCGCGACCTTGGACTCCTTGATGTTGTCGAGATTGACGACGCCCGATTCGATCATCTCGTGATAGAAATCGTTGCCTTCGCGCGTGCGCTCGCCGACGCCGGCGAACACCGAAAGCCCCGCATGCTGCGTCGCAATGTTGTTGATGAGCTCGAGCATGTTGACGGTCTTGCCGACGCCGGCGCCGCCGAAGAGGCCGATCTTGCCGCCCTTGGCAAACGGGCAGACGAGATCGATCGCCTTGATGCCGGTCTCGAGCAGCTCGTTCGTCGCGGCCTGCTCGTCATAAGCCGGTGCCGGACGGTGGATCACCCAGCGATCCTTCTCGCCAATCGGACCGCGCTCGTCGATCGGCGCGCCGAGCACGTCCATGATGCGGCCGAGCGTTGCATCGCCGACCGGCACCTTGATGCCTTCGCCGGTATTTTCGGCGACGAGGCCGCGCTTCAGACCGTCGGTCGAACCGAGCGCGATCGTGCGCACGACGCCGTCGCCGAGCTGCTGCTGCACTTCGAGCGTGATGCTGGTGCCCTTGACCTCGAGCGCGTCGTACACCTTCGGCACGGACTCGCGCGGGAACTCGACGTCGACGACGGCGCCGATGATCTGAACGACTTTGCCCTGGCTCATTTTCGTTTTCCTCGAAACTAAATCTGTTTGCTTAGGCCCCTCTCCCATCGGGAGAGGGAAAAGTCATCAAACCGCCGCGGCGCCGCCGACGATTTCCGAAATCTCCTGCGTGATCGCCGCCTGGCGCGCCTTGTTGTAGACGAGCGTCAGCGAATCGATCGCTTTCGTCGCATTATCAGAAGCGCTCTTCATCGCGACCATGCGCGCGGCGTGCTCGCTGGCGAGATTCTCCAACGTCGCTTGATAAACAAGCGATTCGACGTAGCGCGTCAGCACGTGCTCCATCACCGTTTCCGGATCGGGCTCGTAGAGATAATCCCAGTTGTGCGCGCTGGCGAACTGATCGGCCGGAGGGAGCGGGAGCAGCTGATCGACGCTCGCCTTCTGCGTCATCGTGTTGACGAAATTGTTGTACGCGAGATTCAGACGATCGACCCGGCCCGTGCTGTACGCGTCGAGCATCACCTTGATCACGCCGATCAGCTGCCCGATCTGCGGCTTTTCGCCGAGATGCGTGACGCTGCCGACGAGATTGACCTTGAGGCGCTTGAAGAACGCGTTCGCCTTCGTGCCGATCGTGACGACGTCGACCTCGACGCCTTTGGACTGCCACTCACGAATCTCCGCGAGCAGGCTACGGAACAGGTTCGAATTGAGGCCGCCGCAGAGCCCACGGTCGGTCGACACCACGACATAGCCGACGCGCTTGACGTTGTCGCGCGTGATC
>DASYJJ010000200.1:0-3612 GCA_035996605.1 Rhodanobacteraceae bacterium | reverse complement strand
CATCGCTTTCTATGCAGCCGCCGTAAGCGAACGACGCCGAGTGGACATAGCCGTTGGCGACCGTGAGGTCATAGATCGACAGCATTCCAGCGCCGGAAGCGCTGAATACACGGTGTGCGCCACCACCCGAAACGGTCACCGTACCCTTAGCTGCGCGCGGTCCTTGCAAGGTCAGGCTGTTCTGAGCGATCGCGATCTCGCCGCTCGTCAACGTGATCGTGCTGTCTGCCATGCCGCACAGCACAGGCAGCTGACTGAGATCGACCGTGTCGCCGGACTGCGCGTGATTCGGGCTGTTCGAGTTCGTGATGATGTCCCGAAGCGAATCGGCAGCTCCGTCGGAGCAGTTCAACACCGTCCGCGTTTGCGGCATGGTTGGACGATTCGGACTGCGCGTGGCGACCTGCGCGCCTTGTGCGCGCGGTGCGGTTTGCCGGACTCCTCGACCGCCCGTTGCGGCGCTCGCGAGTAGATCCGCACTCAGCGCGAGCGCAAGGCAGGCCGCAAGCGGCCGAAGACGCGGAGCGTGCAGCGACTTCGATTGATGCATGCGCATCGGTATTCTCCATTCAGCGTTTCGGGCGAAGCGCAGCGCCATAGTCCGGTCGGCTGCCAGCTGCATGGAAATACGGAAATACGTCAGAAACCGGACATTCGTTTCGTCCGGTAAGCCTTGGACACAGGACGAGCAAAGAAATGAAGCGTTCTAGAGCGGTTCGACCCGCGCATTCACGACCATCGGCCGCAACTGCGCCATCCAGTCGTTCGCATTAGCGACCTGCGCGTCGCGCTTGAACGCGTCGAGCGTGGCAAGGTCGACGTCGCCGATGGCCCAATCGGCGCCGGCCTCGGCGCGCACGAGCACTCCGTCGGACGGAAACCCGCGATCGATCGGTGTATAGATCGCCGCAGTGCCGGTGTTGACGTCGAGCGCGGGACTCCACTGCGCTTCGCCGGCGGTCACTGCACACGCAACGTAGATCTGGTTTTCCAGCGCGCGCGCCTGGCAGCCGAGACGCACGCGATTCGCGCCCGCTTCGGTGTCGGTGCAGCTCGGCACAAGAATCACGCGCGCGCCTGCTTCGACTTGCGCGCGGGCGTACAGCGGAAATTCGACGTCATAGCAGACGTCGATGCCGACGCGGCCGAACTCGGTATCGAACACCTTCAGCGCTTCGCCGGGCTCGATGATGATCGATGAGCGCTCGAAGCCGGTCAGCGTCAGCTTGTCCTGAAACGCGATCTTGCCTTCGGGCGAGGCGAAGTACGCCCGATTCCTGTAATGACCGCCGCCGATGTCGAGCAGGAATGTGCCGGCGACGAGATAGATCGAATGCCGCGCGGCAAGCTCGCGCGCGAGCGCGATGTAGTCTTCGCGGTGCGCCTGCAACGCAGCGAGTGAGCGAGCGAAATCACCGCGGACTTCGGGGGGTTGTCCGGCGGCGGCTTCGAGCGAAAGATATTCGGGCAGCACGACGAGCTGCGCACCGGCGCGCGCGGCCAGTGCAACGCGATCGCCGACGCGCGCGGAGAACGCGGCGAAGTCGGCGGGTTCGCCGATTGAGTATTGAGCGGTGGCAACGGTGAGCTTCATGCGTGTTTCGGCCTCAAGAAAGGGTGTTTCCTTCTCCTTCCTGTCGAAAGAAGGTGCCGATGGCGGATGAGGGTGCTTTTGCTATGGCGAACCAGCTTGCCCTCACCCTACCCTCTCCCTCGCGCGGGAGACGGGGAAATATGCGTCTCGGCGGTCGAGGCTCCTTCAGCGTTTGTCTAGTGGCCGCAGCCAGAAGCGCAGCCGGTGGCAGGTTGCCATATCGTGGCCGATCTCCTGCCATTCAAGCTGGCAGAACATATCGTCCTGACGCTCGTAGCCGCGCTTGTTCCAGAACACATCGTTGCCACGAAAGGTATCTGGGCATCGCGAGTCCTCCGCGTTGCGCTCGACGGCGCAGAACGCGGTCAATGCGAAGCGGCCAAGTTTGCGCGCGTAGCCTTCGCGCTCGTCGAAGAAGCGGTGGCCGAGGCCGTGGCCGCGATAGTCCTTGAGCAGGACTGACTCGCCGAAATAGAACACGTCTTCGAGCGCAATGCCGCGATCGATGAACGGTTGCTGGAAAGCCGCGGTTTCGTCGGTTAGCGGAATGCCGGTCGATGCGCCGACGACGCGGTCGCCATCGAATGCGAGCACGAACAGGCTTTCGGGCGAATCCGAATAGGTCGCGAGGTATTTCTTCTCGTACTCGCGGTCGCCCGCGTAAAGATAAGGCCAGTCGTGGAACACCGCGATGCGCAGCGCCGCAACGGCATCGAGATGCGGCGCAACTTCGGCACCTGTGAAGGTTCTGACGTCGATCATGCGGCTACGTTAGCGAATCGCACGGCGCGCGCCTAGCCGAATGGCTCCATCGAAGCCAGCGCATTTGGCCGCCAAGACGGCTTCGCTGCTGACAAGAGCTGTCAGCAGCCTGTGCGACAGTCGCACCGTACCCATTGGAACACCGCCGATGCCGTTCCGACAGCCGAAACTCCATAGCGCGTTCGCCATGGAACGCCTTTCCTTCGTGGCGTGGCTCGCCGTGTCGGTGCTCATCGCCGGCGCCACTCCGTGTACCGCGCAAACCTCCAGGGAACCCCCGATGACAAACACGCCCGTCGCGCGCTGCTGTCCCGTAGTCGAACTTCGCCAGTACACGCTCAAGCCTGGCCAACGGGACGTGCTGATCGATCTCTTCGAGCGCGAGTTCATCGAACCGCAGGAGGCGGCGGGCATGCGTCTTGTCGGACAATTCCGCGACCTCGACCGGCCCGACCGATTCGTCTGGATCCGCGGCTTCGCGGACATGCCGTCGCGCGCACAATCACTGCAGGCATTCTACGGCGGGCCGATCTGGCAAGGTCATCGCGACGCAGCGAACGCGACCATGATCGATTCCGACAACGTGCTGCTGCTGCGGCCGGTGTCCTCCGATTCCGCATTTGCGTCACCGGTGACGACGCGAGCTCCTGTCGGAGCAGCTCAAAGCGCATCATCACGCATTGTCGCGACGGTCTATTATCTCGATGAACCGATCGACGAAGCGTTCGAACAATTTTTCGACAGAGACATGGCGCCCGCGTTGGCTGCGGAAGGCGGACAGCCCATCGCACGCTTCGAAACCGAATCGGCGGAAAACACATTCCCGCGCCTGCCCGTTCGCACAGGCGAGCATGTATTCATCTGGTTCGCACGTTTCGAAGACGCCGCAGAACTTCGCGACTACGAAGCTCGCCTCGCGTCATCGGAGCGCTGGACGAAGCATGTGCAGTCCGAGCTCGCGAGACGCCTGAAATCGCCTCCCGAGCGGATCGTGCTCGAACCCACTGCGCGATCGCTGCTGCGTTGAGCGATTTGCCCGGTAAGGCATCCAAAGCGCGAGTAAACTTCGAGTTATGCCCGCATCGTCGACACTCCTCGAACGCGAATCGCTCGCCGTCATCGACTATCAATGCGACGCCGGCCCGGATGATGCGCCGTACACGGAAGTGCACCGCACGTTCTCGATTGCATACGTCCGCAAGGGCAGCTTCGGCTACCGCTATCGCGGCGAGTTGTTCGAACTCGTGGCGGGCTCG
>DASYJJ010000199.1:0-3747 GCA_035996605.1 Rhodanobacteraceae bacterium | reverse complement strand
ACGCTGCTCGAAGGCCTGCATCGGCGCGATGTCCTTCATCGCCAGCGCCGACCGGCCTGGTGGCCGCTGGCAACGTGGAAATATCCGCTGCGCTCATCGCAGGCGCGCAACGAAGCGCTGGCTGTGCTGCGCGGTGACGCCAGGCGCACGCCGCTGCGCGAACAGGGCTTGCTGCTTCTGACCGATTGCGCGGGACGCCTGGCGAGCTATCTCGACGCGGCCGCACATGCGCGTGCGACCGCATCGTTGCTGGCGCTCGATCATCACCGCGACAGCGATGATCCGAGCGATGCGTTGCTGAGCTCCTTGCGCGCGACGCTGCTCGACGAGTGATCGTCAGTTGCCGAGCTTGAACTCGATGCGGCGGCGCAAAGTCGACGCGACCGCCTGACCGTTCTCGATCTTCGGCTGGAACTTCGCTCGCTGCACCGCTGCGATCGCCTCGCGATCGAAGATGCGCGTCGGTTGCGAACCGGTCACGTGCGCGTTCTGCACGGAACCGTCCGGCGTGACCGTGAACTCGACTTCGACCCAGCCTTCCTGCCGGTTGCGCGCGGCCGTCAGCGGATACACCGGTACGGGCGGACTCGTGACGGCCACATCGCGGGTCTCGCCGGTTGGAGCCGCCGGTCGTGCGGCCGGGGCAGGCGCGGGAGCGGCGGCGGTTGTCTCGGCGGGAGGTGGCGTTGCCGGCGCGGGCGTTGCGGCTACCGGCGCCGGTGTCGCAGCCGGTGTGGCGGCCGGTGTCGATGCGGCACTCCCTTCTGGCGCCGGCGTCGCAGCGGTGCCCGCCGCGGGTTGTTTCGCAGCTGCGGCGGCGGCGGCCTGCGCCTGCTGCTCGCGATCGACGAGCTTGCGTTTCGCGTCGAGCTTGCTGCGCAGGATCGTCAGCGAATAGTTGCTCGGGTCGGCCTGCGCGAGCAGCGAGATGATTCGATTCGCTTCGTCGAACGCGCCCTGATTGATCTGATCTTCCGCGGCGCCGGTCGCGAACGGAAACAATTCTCGCAGCGCATCCTTCGGGCCCGAATCATCGGGTTGCTTGGCCAGGATCTTGAGATAGAACTCGAGCGCGTTGTTGCCGGCGGGCGCCGCGATGCGGTTATCGTTCATCGCCTTGCGCGCTTCGCGGTACAACTGATCGACCGTCAACTCGTCGGAAACCGCCGCGACCGGTGCGGTCGGAGATGCTGTCGGCGCGGTTGCCGTGGGCGATGTCGCGGCAGGGCCTGCGGGCACCGCGGTTCCGCTGGGCGTCCGCCCGAAGAACCACCATCCGGCTGCCGCCAGTACGACGACGATGACAATGAGGGCGATCAGCCGGGAGGGCACAGCCGAGCCCCGAATCGCGCGGGCGCCAAGCCCTCGAAATTCAGGCCCTCGAAATTCAGCCCCTCGAAAATCAGGCGTACGAAAAGTCATGACGGGTCCGTTCTCCAACCTATATGGATCAGGGCACCGCGCCGTCGATGGTTCACTCCCATCCCCTGGCCCCCCGGCTTCAGAGATTCTGCCGGCGCCGGCTGCGAAGCCGATCGCGGATAACACAAAGGTAACGCAATTCTTCAAGGCTGTCGCGCGACGGACATCGCGAATTCCGTCCTTTTTCACCTGCCGTCGAACCGGGACCGCCCATTCAGTTTGAGGCGACTAAGCTCGCGTTCGCTCACTTCGAGTGTCCGCGGTTTGCGCGGGCAGTACCCGCGGTCACGCGCAGCGGGAGTATCGGTGGGCGCCCGGATCAGAACGCGGGTCGTTTCAACGCTTCGTCCATCCATCTTTTCAGGAGAGAACCATGGCTACCATACGTGACACGATCGAAGACGCCGGCGAGAGCATTGCGGATGCTGCCAAGAGCAGTGCAAAGGCCGCGAAGAGCGAATTCGGCAAGTTCGGATCGAAGCTCCGCGCCAATGGCGCGCGTCTGGAAGACGAGTTGCAGGACGCACGCGAGCGCATCGGCGAAGGCGCGCGCAAATTCGGCGACGCAGCCGCCGAGCAGATCCGCGAGCATCCGCTGGCCGCGTTCGGGATTGCGTTCGCGGCCGGTGTCGTGCTTTCGCGCATTCTGCGCAGCCGCTAGGGCCAACGCCATGGAAACCATCGCTGCGGATGCGCCGGACTCCGGCGCACCCGCCGACGAAAATGATCCCGTCTCGTTGTTCAAGACGGCCGTTGACGAAGCGCTGCGCGTGTCGAGTGCCGCGCTGGCACTGCTGCGCGCGGAGTTGCGGCTCGCCCGGAGCAGTGCGTTCGTTCTGGTCTGGCTGAGTTTCGCGCTGGTGTTTCTGGGCGTCGGCGCGTGGCTCGCGACGAGCGCGGCGATCGCCGCAGGCGTCTATCAGCTGACCGGCAACATGTTCTACGGAATCGGCAGCGTGGCACTCGCCAACATCCTTGGCGTGATTCTCGTGCTGTTCGCGATGCGCGGATGCTGGCGCGATCTCGCACTGCCGCGAACGCGACGCGCAATTGCCGATTTCCGCGAGGCGATGTCGTGAAACTGCTCGATCGGCGCAAGCAAGCCGATGCCGCGCTGTCGACGCTGGAACATCGCGAGCGCGCCTGGCGCACGAACACGCGCGTGGTACGCGCGTGGTTCATGGAGCACCGCGCGGGCATGATCGTCGGCGGCGGTTTGGGTGCCGGATTCGCAACATCGCTGTTGCCGATCGCGCCGCTGCTGCGTCTGGTTTCCGCGCTCGCAGGCACGGTGTCGCTGATGCTTGAGGGTCCGTTCCTGCGATTGCTCTCGGCAGCGCATCGCGAGACATCGAGCGCCAAGACGGCGGCAACGACGCAATGACGCCGGGCGAAGAGGCCGCCGAAGCTTCGTCCTCCAGGTCGACTCCACTCGCCGCGACGAGCGCCGGGTCCGCGTCGACAAAACCCCAGACGCAATCCGAGGGGACACCAGCGCACGAGACGATCATCGTCGCGCCAGCGGCACCCGTGCTGCGCAATCGCCTGCAGATCGCGATCGTCGTGATCCTGACGCTCTACACCTGCGTCGTCGCCGAAGCGGTGATCGTGCCGATGCTGGTCGGAATCCTGTTCGGACTGATGCTCGCGCCGCCCGTGCGCCTGCTCGAACGCTTTCGCGTTCCGCGCGGGATAGGTTCTCTTCTGGCGGTGGCGATCACGATCGCAATCCTCGGCATCGCGATCATGATGCTTGCTTCGCCGGCGCGCGCATGGATGCAGCGCATGCCGAGCGCAATGCAACGGATCGAGACCGTTCTGCGCGACATTCGCCGTCCGTTGCAGGCCGCGACGGAAGCGACGCGCGAGCTCGGCAAACTCACCCAGATCGACGACGGTGCGAGCACGATGCGTGTCGTCGATTCCGGCCAGGGCGCGTTCGCCCAGGCGCTGAGCGCGGCGCCGGCCGTGCTGGCCGGAATCATCATCACGGTGCTGCTGACGTTCCTTTTTCTCCTGCACGGCGATGACCTGTTGCGCAAGTTCGTCACGCTCGCGCCACACCTTCGAGCCAAGCGCGATCTCGTCGAAGCGACCCGGCACGCGCAGAGCGAGCTTTCCATGTACGTGATCACGATCACGCTGATCAACGCGGGTCTCGGCCTTGCGACCGCCGGCGCGCTCTGGCTTCTGCATGTGCGCGATCCGCTGCTCTGGGGCGGTATCGCGGCGATCCTCAACTACGCGCCCTTCATCGGTCCGCTGGTGACCGCGGTGGCGCTGCTCGTCGTCGGTTTCGCCGAGTTCCCGGCGCCGGCGATGGCG
>DASYJJ010000198.1:0-3107 GCA_035996605.1 Rhodanobacteraceae bacterium | reverse complement strand
ATCTGCCGCCGGACTTGATCGCACAGACGCCGCTCGCCGAGCGTTCGGCAAGTCGGCTTCTCGTCGTCGATGCTGCGAGTGCGCGTCTTGAAGATCGCCGTTTCACCGATCTGGTCGAACTGCTTGCGCCCGGCGATCTCCTGGTTTTCAACGACACGCGCGTGTTGCCGGCGCGCCTTTACGGCCGCAAGGACACCGGCGGCGCGGTCGAGATTCTGATCGAGCGCATTACCGGCGCACACGAAGCGCGCGCGCAGCTTGGAGTCAGCAAGAAACCAAGAGCAGGCGGACGCATCGTGCTGGACGACGGAACCGTGGCGATCGTGACCGGCCGCGACGGCGAGTTTTTTCTGCTGCGCTTCGAGACGGCGGAGCCGTTGGAGAAGCTGCTGCTCCGGCTCGGCCACATGCCGTTGCCGCCGTACATCCGCCGTGACGCCGGCGAAGCGGATACGGAGCGATATCAGACCGTTTATGCGCGCGAATCCGGCGCGGTTGCGGCGCCAACCGCGGGCCTTCATTTCGACAAGCCGCTGCTCGACGCGCTGGCCGCGCGCGGCGTCGACTCGGCTTATGTGACGCTGCACGTCGGTGCCGGAACGTTCCAACCGGTGCGCAGCGAGCGCATCGAGAATCACGTGATGCATCGCGAATGGCTGAATGTTGGCGCGGAGCTGGTCGAGAAAATACGGCACACCCGCGCGGGTGGCGGTCGTGTCATCGCGGTCGGTACGACTGTCGTGCGCGCGCTCGAATCCGCAACGCACGAAGGCGAGCTGCAACCGCTCGCCGGCGAGACGCAGATTTTCATTTTTCCCGGTTATCGCATTACCAGCGTCGATGCGCTGATCACGAATTTCCATTTGCCCGAATCGACGCTTTTGATGCTGGTTTCAGCGTTCGCCGGGCGCGAGACGATGCTCGATGCGTATCGTCACGCGGTCGAGCAGCGCTATCGCTTTTTCTCGTACGGAGATGCGATGCTGATTTGGCCGGCATAGCACTTCATTCCCAACCTCGCCGGGAAGACGAGGGTAGTTTTCGCGCTCTTCTAACCTTTGATAGAGATCTATGCAATTTGAGCTCCTGACCACCGACGGCACTGCCCGCCGCGGCCGCATGACCTTCGCCCGCGGCACGGTCGAGACGCCCGCGTTCATGCCGGTCGGCACGTACGGCTCGGTGAAGGCGATGACGCCGCGCGATCTCGTTGGTACCGGAGCCGAGATCATTCTCGGCAACACGTTTCATCTTTTTCTTCGTCCGGGCCTGGACGTGATCGGCGAGTTCGGCGGCCTGCATCGTTTCATGCAATGGGAACGCCCGATCCTGACCGACTCCGGTGGCTTCCAGGTGTTCAGCCTTGCACACAAGCGCAAGATCACCGAAGAAGGCGTGACGTTCGCATCGCCAGTCGATGGTTCTACGGTGTTTCTCTCGCCCGAAGAATCGATGCGCATCCAACGCGTGCTCGATTCCGATGTCGCGATGATCTTCGACGAGTGCACGCCGTATCTGATCAACGGCGAACCGGTCGAAGAACGCGCTGCGCGCGCATCAATGGAATTGTCGCTGCGCTGGGCCGAACGCAGCCGGCGCGCGCACGAAGGCAATCCGAACGCGCTGTTCGGCATCGTGCAAGGCAGTGTCTATCCGGCGTTGCGAAGCGCATCGGCGATGCGTCTCAAGGAGATCGGTTTCGACGGCTACGCGATCGGCGGACTCGCCGTCGGCGAAACCGAAGCGGAGCGCAACGCAATCGTCGAATCCACCGAACCTCAACTGCCGCGCGACCGGCCACGCTATCTGATGGGTGTTGGCCGGCCCGAAGATCTCGTCGATGCGGTGAGCCGCGGCATCGACATGTTCGACTGCGTGATGCCGACGCGGAACGCGCGCAACGCGCACCTCTTCACGCGCGAGGGCACCTTGCGCATCCGCAACGCCAGGTACGAGCGCGACACGCGCCCGCCGGACGAAGCCTGCGGCTGCTATACCTGCCGGTCGGGTTTCAGCCGCGCGTATCTGCGCCATCTGGACCGCTGCGGCGAGATGCTCGGCCCGCAGCTCGCGACGATCCACAATCTCCACTACTACCAGGATCTGATGCGGGACCTGCGCGACGCCATCGCGGGGAGGCGTCTGGCCGATTTCGTCGCCGAGTTCCATGCGCTGAGACGTGGAAACGAGGAGCCGTCCCCGCCGTAGCCGAAAGCCGCGCACCGGCGCCATGGGCGGCGGGCGGAACCGCGCTGTGGCATAATCCGCGACCTTTTTGATGGCCCCAGTCCGCACCGGACCGGTGCCCATTCGCGGGAGTCACGATGGATTTTCTTATCTCCAGTGCGTATGCGCAGACGGCCGCGCCGGGTGCGTCGCCGAATGCGTTGATGTCGTTTCTGCCGCTGGTCATCCTGTTCGGTATCTTCTATTTCATGCTGATCCGGCCGCAGATGAAGCGGGCCAAGGAGCAGCGTTCGATGATCTCGGCGCTGGCCAAGGGCGACGAAGTGCTGACCAACGGCGGCCTCATGGGTCGCGTCGAGGACATCGCCGATCAGTTCGTCACGCTCGAGATCGCGCCGAACATCGTCGTGAAACTGCAGAAGCAGGCGATTTCCGCGGTCCTGCCGAAAGGTACGTTGAAGGCATCTTGATTCACCCATGAGCTTTCGCGCGCGTCCGGGGAACGCTTTCCCCTAGCCGCGGTTGCACGAGGTTCGAAACAACCCGACGAAGCGCAGGCGCGCTCCGTTTATCCGCTACGCAAGTCCTGATGACATGAACGATTTTCCACGTTGGAAATATGTGCTGGTCGCGGTGTTGCTGCTGCTCGGCATCCTTTACGGCGTCCCCAACCTGTTCCCGCAGCAGCCGGCGCTGCAGATCACGGCCAACCGCGGCGCGACGGTCGACGAGGCGCTGAAAGAGAAGGCGCAGGGCGTGCTGGAGAAGGGCAAGATTCCGTACCAGCGCATCGAGCTCACCGGCGAGCACGTCGTGGTGCGTTTCAACGGTGTGGACGATCAGACCAAGGCGTCCGATGCGCTCCGCGGCGACCTTGGCGATTCGTACATCGTCGCGCTGAACCTCGCCTCGACCGTGCC
>DASYJJ010000197.1:0-5279 GCA_035996605.1 Rhodanobacteraceae bacterium | reverse complement strand
GCGATTCGCAAAGCTCGACGGCAACCGCATCGAACGTCTCACGCTCCAGGATCGAACGCACGGCTTCAGCGCTCGCGCGCGAAACATGCGCGGTGCCGAGCAGCACGAACTCGACGTCACCGCGCCGCACGCGCGCGATGGGTTGATCGGAAAGCGCGCTCGCCGGGGGTGCGATCGGGGCTGGGATATCGGACATTAATATTCGTTGGGCAAGGCGGTCAGTCGCGAAAACGCCTGAGCAGATCATCGTACGCATCGATGCGGCGATCGCGCAGGAACGGCCAGATGCGGCGCACATTCTCGCTTCGTCCGAGATCGACGTCTGCGATCAGCAACTCGCGCGTGTCGGTGCCGGCGCTGGCGAGAATTTCGCCCTGCGGTCCGGCGACAAAACTCGAGCCCCAGAAGCGGATGCCACGGCCTCCATCCGGCGCGGCTTCGAAACCGGTCCGATTGCAGGCAAGCACCGGCAGACCGTTGGCAACGGCATGCCCGCGCTGCACGGTGATCCATGCATCGCGCTGGCGGTCTTTCTCTTCCTGGGCATCGTTCGGATCCCATCCGATCGCAGTCGGATAGAGAAGGAGATCAGCACCGGCGAGCGCCATCAGGCGCGCGGCTTCCGGATACCACTGATCCCAGCAGACGAGAAGTCCGAGCTTGCCGACGGATGTCGGGATGGGATCGAATCCAAGATCGCCGGGCGTGAAGTAGAACTTCTCGTAATACGCAGGATCGTCCGGAATGTGCATCTTTCGATACACGCCAGCGAGCGCGCGCGAGCGGTCGAACACGACCGCAGTGTTGTGATAGATCCCCGCGGCGCGGCGTTCGAAAAGCGATGCGACGACGACGATATCCAATTCTTCGGCCAGCGCGCCGATGCGCTCCGTGCTGGGACCTGGAATCGCCTCGGCGCGGTCGAATTCCTCGACGTTTTCGTGCTGGCAGAAATACGGCCCGTTGTGCAGCTCCTGGAGCAGCACCAAGCGTGCATCGGCGCGCACGGCTTCGCGCAGGCCGCCTTCGATGGCGTCGAGGTTGGCGTCGCGACTGCCGCGGTCGGTTTCCTGCAGCAGGGCGACTTTGAGAACGCGAGAATTCATGGGGCTATTGTCGCAGGCCGGTGGGGTGATGTCGCCGCCAAGCGAAATTGACGGTCGTTCGTTTACGCACGGGTGACCAGAACCGTCAGGCCAGCGCTCCGGCCGGGACTTGCATCGTCAGGCAATGCACGCTGCCGTTCTGCCAGATCAACGGCCGCGCATCGATCGGCACGATCTCACGTTGCGGATGAGCCGCCGCAATCACAGCCGCCGCCTCCTGATCCGCCGGATCGCCATAAGCGGGCACAAGAACCGCACCATTCACGATCAGATAGTTCGCATAGGACGCCGCAAGGCGCCGGCCTTCTTCGGTGATCGCGCGAGGCCAGGGCAGCGCGTGCAGCCGATAAGGCCGGTCATCTTTCGTGCGCAGTGCGGTCAGTTCCTCGCGCATGCGCGCGAGCTGGTCGAAATGCGGATCGGCCATGTCGTTGCACGCCTGATGAACGATCGCGTCGTCCGGTGCGAAGCGCGCGAGCGTGTCGATGTGCGCGTCGGTGTCGTCGCCTTCGAGATAACCGTGGTCAAGCCAGAGCACGCGATCGGCGTCGAACGAATCTTCGAGCAGCCGAGTCATTTCCTCGCGCGACATGCTTGGGTGCCGCTGGTGCAGACAACGCCAGGTGGTCAGGATCGTGCCTCGCCCATCGGATTCGATGGCGCCGCCTTCGAGCGCCCAGTCGATGCGCTTGCGCGCCGATGTGCGGAACAGGCCGCGATCGACCAGCGTTTCGATCAGGCGATCGTCGCGGTCGGCGTCGAACTTGCCGCCCCAGCCGGTGAATCGAAAATCGAGCAACCGAAAACCGGCGCCGTCGGTGAGCGTGATCGGTCCTGAATCACGAAGCCATGTGTCGTCGTACTCGGCCTGGACGAAGCGCACGCGTTCGGCGGGCGCGCCTGCGACAGCGAGCTTGCGCGCGACGTGCTCGCGCAGGGCGACATCCGCGACACAGACCACCAGGTTCTCGAAGCGCGCTATCGCGCCGGCGAGGGCGGCGTAGGCGTTCTCGATCTCGGCAAGGCGCGGCGACCAATCGGTGGCTTCGTGCGGCCAAGCGATGATCACCCCGGCCTGCGGGTCCCATTCCGCAGGCAGGCGAAATCGAGGGGAACTCATGCGTTTCAGGTACCGGGTGGGAGCGCCGCCGAGTCAACGACGGCGTGGATTACTCGGCTGCGCTCGAAATACACGGTGTAGCCGTTGTAGCGCCAGCGGTTGATCGGCGGATGACGCGGCGCATCGCCGCCGGCCGTGGGCAGCTTGTCGACCGGCGCGCCATAGCGTTGTTCGACCTGCGCCATGCTCATGCCGCGCGTGGGCATGTCAGACCGGTTGCTGCGCTCGGCATTCTTGCGCACGTCGAAGGTATCGGCATGCGCCGAAACCGCGGCGGCGAGGCTGATCGCAAGAAGGGAAGCGCTGGCGAGAACGAACTTCAACTTCATGGCTCAAGCTCCTGTCCAGACTGGCAAGAATGACTTCCTTGTATCAGAAGCCTGCTGTCCATTCCATGACGCTCGTTGCAGGCCGGGTGCCCGAAAAATGCGAAGGGCCGCAGCAAGCGGCCCCGGCGTGCAGAGATTCCGCGCAGGGCTCAGCGCTGGCGCGCCTTGAAACGCGGGTTGGATTTGCAGATCACGAAGACCTTGCCGCGGCGGCGTACGACCTTGCAGTCGCGATGCCGCTTCTTTGCGGACTTGAGGGACGAAAGCACTTTCATGGGATGCCTCGGGCGCCAAATGAGAGAAACGGTAAACCAACAATTATAAAGGGTTTTTCGAGGCATGCAAACGGGGCTGGATAGGCACAGGTCGGAAGGGCGCTCCAGAGTGTGCGGCTGCACGCCGGATGTCCGGTTCGCCCGTCAACCTCGTTCTTGTTACGGGATCGCTCTTCCAAAAAGCACTGACGAACCACCATGCTGGCTAGCCCGATCGGCCAATCCCTTGATGCCGTGCTGCCGGCCGGCGGCGCGCTGTGCGGGCGGCTGTTCGGTCGTTTGCTCGGCAGCGACGGAGACGATACGCCGCTCGCAGCCGGGACGCGCATCGGATGTTGGCGGCTGGATCGGCTGCTCGGCTGCGGCGGGAGCTCGATGGTGTATCTCGCCGATCGCGCGGACGGTCATTTCGAGCAGCAGGTTGCGCTCAAGATCGTCCGGCCCAACCCCGCCTTCGCCGAGCAGTTCCGCCGCGAGCGGCAGGTCCTCGCACACTTGCGTCATCCGGCGATTGCGCGGCTCATCGATGGCGGCGAGATCGATGACGGACGGCTCTGGTTCGCAATGGAAGCCGTATTCGGCGAGCGCATCGACCATCACGTGCGCAATCACGCGCTCGGGATTCACGATCGGCTCGCGCTGTTCGAAGAGGTCTGCGAAGTCGTTGCATATGCGCACGAGCGTCGCCTCGTGCATCGCGACATCAAGCCCGGCAACCTTCTCGTCGACGACGCCGGAAAACCACGCTTGCTGGATTTCGGAATCGCGATGACGGACGGGGCAGGGGACGACGGCGACTTCCGCGCGATGACGCCGATCTACGCCAGCCCCGAGCAGCGCGCGGGCGGTATCGTGACGACGGCGTCGGACATCTACCAGCTCGGCATGCTGTTGCGCGCACTGGTCATGCCCGATGACGCACCTTGCACGGCACCGATTTCGCCGCTCGCGGGAACTCTGCGATCAATCATCGGCCGCGCGACCGCGTTCGAACCCGCGCACCGCTTCCCGACCGTCGTCGCGCTTCACGCCGAAGTCGCCGCGATGTGCCGGCGTCGCACGCGTTCTCGTACGCCGACTGCTGAACCGTTCGCAGGCAGTGCCTTGCGCCAGCTGATATCTCAGCGCGCCGGTACCGCGGGACGCGTGTGCTGCGAGTGGCGGCTGCCCGCTGTCACGTCGACCGAGACCGGTTGCGAAGCGATTCCATTGGCGACGACGACAAGATCGCTGGCGCCTGATTCGATACCCGGTGGCACATCGAATGTCGTCGTGACCACCAGATCGCCGGTCGCAACGCCCATCGAGCTGTGATCGTGCGTGCGCGCGTAGGCGACATTTCCGCTGGCGCGATTGACGATACGTACGAGCGGGTAGTTGGTCGGCGCCTGCAACTCGTCGCCGAGCGCCTGGGCTTGCGAGAGTCCATTGAACTGCGTTCCGGAAATAGCGTAACTCTTCCCCGGCTGCACCGAAGCGGGCGACTCCGAAATCGACGGTGCCCATGCGGGATCAACTGTTTGTGCATCCGTCGTATAGATGGCAACGAGGAAACCGCTGACGAGCACTTCGCCGGTCGGCAACGGCATCACGAGTCCGCCGTTTGCGGTAGAAGTCTGCCTCAGCACGGTTCCATCGAATTCGTAGAGTGTCCCGGTGGCGCCTGAAACCAACACGCTGCCGCTCGGCAGAAGCGCTGCGCTCGCATCACCGGTATCTTCGCCCGGCGGAAAATCCGGACCTGCGGTCCATTGGTTCGATTCGATATCGAAGATGGCTGTGTGCGCAATATCCGTAGGACCCTCACCGGCGGCGCCCGTGCAGAAAACCGTGTTGTTCGGCCGTAGCATGCAAGGCCCGGTTTCGCCGGGCGGATCGTAGATGCCGCCAGGATACGCGAGCGGCACGAGTCCATAGTTCCACGTCAGCGAGTGCGGCGTCGGCCCAATACCGACCCATTGGCCAGCGCCTGGCGCGTCGGTATACATGTAGCGTTCCGTATTCGGCGTATCGAGCACATCGATCGTGAGAAACGAACCGTCGGGTAACAGCGTCCAGCCTTCTTCGGCGTTGAAGTCTGCCTTGCCGGCGGAGCCGAGCTCGGTCCACGTCATGGTCGCCGGGTCGAGTTCGGCGATGCGCATGTCGAGTTTATCGCCGACCACGAACTTGCCATTCGGCATCAGGATCGATGAGGAATCGCCGATGAAATCCCAACCCGGCGGCGGCGCGACTTGTGCCCAGGTATTGGCGACCGGATCGTAGATCGCGCCCTTGTTCGTCAATGCGAACGGAGCGTCGGGCGGGTTGTATTCGCCGCCGACGACCAACACGCGCCCATCGGCGAGGACGGACGATGCGAACGCGTACGGCGCATAGTTCCATGCGAGCGGGAATGAGGCGAGCTGCATCCATGAGCCATGGAGATAACTTCCCGATGCGTCCGGAG
>DASYJJ010000196.1:0-3570 GCA_035996605.1 Rhodanobacteraceae bacterium | reverse complement strand
CTGTTGCCATACAAATTGGCCGATACGAAGTCCACATGGCCGTCTCCATCGAAGTCGGCCGTCGCCACGGAAATCGGTGCATAACCTGTTGGCACGTCGACCATAGGGATGAATCGACCGTCGCCCATCCCATGCAGGATCGTCACGCGAGACTCGATGCCTCTACCGATGATGAGATCGGTGTGCCCATCACCATCGAAATCCGCAGCCGCCAACTGATGGGGATCGTCCGGCATCGGCATAGGCGGTTCGATTCGGAATGAGACCTGCCCATACGAACGAGACGCTACCAGGGCGAGTGCGACCGACAATGCTGCTCTCAACCATCGCGCACCAGGCCGTGCTTTGGGATTGGCCAATTCGACTCGCATTGCCCAATTCCCGCTGTCAACGATGATGCGTGCTTTCTGTTCGCTAACCTCGCCGGACCCTGAGCGTTGTTCCGTCGACCGCTTCGACTTCGACCTCGCTGCCAGCGGGCAGGTCCGGGCCTGCGGCAAGCCACGAGCCGTCGCCAACACTGACCTTGCCACGGCCGTTGACGATCGGCTCGACGAGCACGAAGCGCTGGCCGACAAGTTTTTCGCCGCGACGATTCAAGAGCGGCTGATCGTTGCGATGTTCCGCTAGCGGCCGAATGAGTTTCCAGTAGATCGCGCAGGTCGCGATTGCAAGCGTCGCGAACACAAGCGCTTGCGCGATCGGCGGCAGCGTTGGGGCGAAGAGCGTGATCGCGCCCATGACGCCCGCGGCAATTCCGATCCAGAGCATGAAATAGCCCGGAGCGATCATCTCGGCGCCGATCAGCACCAGCGCCAGAAGCCACCAGCCGTAGTTTTCGATGAGGTTTTGCATGAGCACGCTCTTTCAGTACGAACGTTCAAGGACACTGCATTGCCCCTCCCGTTGAAAGGGAGGACTTGGAGCGGTCAACGCACCGGCGGAGGCGCAGGACCGCGCGGCGGCGCCACTTTCTCGGCGGTCTGCTGCCTTTCGAGCGCATTGCGCGCGAGCTCGGCGATGCCGGCCAGCGAACCAATGATCCCGGTCGCCTCGATCGGCATCAGCAGCATCTTCTGGTTCGGCGAGTCGGCCATTGCCTTCAATGCCTCGACATATTTGTTGGCGACGAAGTAGTTCAGCGCGCTGACATCGCCGTTGACGATCGCCGCGGACACGACTTCGGTCGCTTTTGCCTCGGCGGCGGCCAGCCGCTCGCGCGCTTCGGCCTGGCGGAATGCGGCTTCCTTTTCTCCTTCCGCCGCCAGGATCACCGACTGCTTCTCGCCCTCGGCCTTGAGGATGGCGGCTTGCCGGAAGCCTTCGGCATCGAGAATGTTCGCGCGTTTCTCGCGCTCGGCCTTCATCTGGCGCGCCATCGAATCGACGAGATCGCGCGGCGGCTGGATGTCCTTGAGCTCGATGCGCGTGACCTTGAGGCCCCACGGGTGCGTTGCCTCGTCGATGACGCGCAACAGCTTCGCGTTGATCTCGTCGCGCTTGGACAGCGACTCGTCCAGATCGAGCGAGCCCAGCACCGTGCGGATGTTGGTCATGATGAGATTGATGATCGCAGTCTCGAGCGCCGAGACTTCGTACGCGGCCTTGGCCGCATCGAGAACCTGGTAGAACACGACGCCGTCGACACGCACGACCGCGTTGTCCTTGGTGATGACGTCCTGCGAAGGCACGTCGAGCACCTGTTCCATCATGTTGATCTTGCGGCCGACGTTCTGCACGATTGGAATCAGCAAGTGAAACCCCGGATCGAGCGTGTGCGTGTATTTACCCCAGCGCTCGACGGTCCACTCGTAGCCCTGCGGCACGATGCGCACGAGCTTGTAGAGAACGATGACCGCGACGACGACCACGATCAGCGGCAATAAGTACATGAGTTCTCTCCCCGATTTTTCGGATATCAGTATAGGCAAAGCGCATGACGCGCGCTGTCACTGTGCGCGCGGCGCGGCTACGCGGGCTGCGCGCTTTCCGAAGTCTGCGGCTGGGGCAAGACCAACGTCACGGTAAGCCCGCCCTCGGGGCGGTTGGCAAGCTGCACGCGCCCGCCGTGCGCCTCGGCGATTTCGCGCGCGAGCGCGAGGCCAAGGCCCGATCCGCTGCGTTTGGTCGAATAGAACGGCAGCAGCGCGTTGGCCAGGACGGCTTCGCTCATGCCACTGCCTCGATCACGCACTTCGATGCGCAGGTCTCTTCCGCGCACAATCACGGAAAGCTCGACCGCATCGCTTGCGCTGCCCGATTCGTGCGCATTCTTGAGGAGATTGATCAGCACCTGCTCGACCTGCGCGCGATCGAACCATCCCGGCGTCGGCGGCAGCGCGCCGACCAGCCGAAATGCGTAGTTGTGGCCCAGCGCATCGAGCAGTGGCTGCCAGGCCACGGATTCCTGGCGCGGCTGCGGCAGCTTGGCGAAGCGCGCGTAGCCTTGCGTGAAGCTTTCGAGATGGTGCGTGCGTTCTTCGATCGTCTCGAACACCGTACCGAGGCGCGCCATGTCGCCCTTGCGCGCGAACTCGCGACCGGAATGCGACAGCGATCGGATCGGGCCGAGCGAGTTGTTCAGCTCGTGGCTGATCACGCGGATGACCTTTTTCCATGTCGCGACTTCCTGGCGCGCCAGCTCACGCGTCAGCCGCTTGAGCTGATAGAGACGATGCGGTCTGCCCTGCAGCTTGAACGCGCGTTGCGAGAGATGGAATGTTTCTTCCTCGTGTTCGATCTGCACGCTGAAAAGCCCGTCGCCTCCGCTCGCGATCGCGCGAGCGAGCGGCTCGGGCGCCGCGGCGATGATCTCGTCGAACAACTCGCCATTGAGCGAGCGGCCGCCATTCAGAAGCTGGCGCGCGGCGATGTTCGCGTAGACGACATGACCGCCTTCCTCGACCAGCGCCAGCGCTGTCGGCGTGTTCTGCACGACCGTATCGAGCAGAAGCTCGCGCTGGAACAGATGCTGTCGTTCCTCGCGCAACACGCGACCGAGCTCGTTGTGCGCGGCGACGAGATCACCGACTTCATCGCCACGCTTGGCGCCGATCGAGAAACTGAAATCACCGTCGCGAAACGCGACCACGCTGCCCGATAGCGCACGGATCAACGCCGCGACCGGTTGCGCCAGCGCGCGCGCGAAGATGATCGAAGGCAACGCAAGTACGAGCACGGCAGCCGCCGCGCCGAACCAGGGCGACTTCAACCAATAGGTCGCCGCAGCCGCCAAGGCCGCCGCTGCGACAAGCATCGCGGCGAGCGCGGCGGTCAACTTTCCTTCGAGCGACATGAGGCGCATGGGTTTTGGGACTTGAGGATCGCGATCAGGAACTCTCCCGAACAGGAGAAGATTACAAGATCGTCATCCCGTCGAAAGCGCGAATCCATCGGCTCCTGCCGGGACAGCAACATGGGTCCCGGCTTTCGCCGGGACGACGGGCCATGGATGGACCTGCATTGCTGGGGCGAAATGGCGAATCCCGAAATCGCCTTCGCTAGGCGACTTCGATGCCGAGCTTGTCCATGCGCCGGTACAGCGCCTGGCGCGAAAGCCCGAGCTCGGCG
>DASYJJ010000195.1:0-6470 GCA_035996605.1 Rhodanobacteraceae bacterium | reverse complement strand
TGTTCCAGTTCCAGTTCGCAACACTCGATCAGCGCGCGACGACTGCGCCGCAGGCGATCTGGCCGATCCGCGACGTGCGCCACGGCCGCCGCTTCTTCGCGCTCGTGCGCTCGCCGCAGGGCCAGCACGCACCGACGCCGCGCCCGATCTCCGAAACCGTGCGCAACGCGCCGTCGGTTCCGCTCGGCGAGGGCGCGCGCCGCCACGTCGGCGCCGATCCGCGTATGCAGCACAATTTCAACTGCGCGCAGCAGCTGTTCGGCAAACGCGTGCCGATCCTGCTGCAGGGCGCGACCGGCACCGGCAAGGAAGCGTTCGCGCGCGCGTTGCACCAGATTTCGCCGTGGGCCGGCCGCTCGTTCGTCGCGGTCAACTGCGGCTCGATTCCGGAATCACTGATCGAAAGCGAGCTTTTCGGTTACACACGCGGCGCGTTCACCGACGCCGATCGCCACGGTCGGCCCGGCAAGATCCTGCAGTCGAGCGGCGGAACATTGTTCCTCGACGAAATCGGCGACATGCCGCTCACGCTGCAGACGCGCCTGCTGCGCGTGATCGAGGAATACGAAATCGTTCCGCTCGGCGGCGACACACCGGTGCCGGTGGATCTGCACGTGATCAGCGCCAGTCACCGCGACATCCGCCAGATGGTGCAGGAAGGCGAGTTCCGCGAAGACCTGTACTACCGCCTCAACGGAACGACCCTGCATCTGCCGCATCTGAAAGATCGCGCCGATCGCGCCGAGCTGATCGAAGTGCTGCTGCACGAAGAGAATCCGAGCGGCGATCCGATCCGCATTCAGCCCGATGCGTTGCACGCGCTGCTCAACTACCTCTGGCCGGGCAACATCCGTCAGTTGCGCAATGTGCTGCGCACCGCCGCTGCGCTGTGCCTGGAGAACACGATCCGCCTGCCGAACCTGCCGCAGGAGCTGCTCGACTGCGCCGGCGAAGAGCCGCGCATGCCCGAAGCGATCGTGTCGACCAGCGCTTCGCTGGCGCCTTCGGCCGCGGTCGAGAGTTGCTGCTGCCGCACGCCGCTCGATACGGCCGAGCATTCCACGCTGCTGCGCGAGCTCGAGCGCAATCGCTGGAACATCACGCATACCGCCGATGCGCTCGGCGTCAGCCGCAACACGCTCTATCGCAAGATACGCAAGCATCAGATCCCGCTAGCCGAATAGCGGCGAAGCAGACTCGACGTCACATTGAGGCCCGCGCTTTGAGCGGGCCTCTTGCATTCACGCCTGCGCACAACCGAACGATTGCATTTTTCACGATTTTCGTGAGGTCGATCGCGCGCGCGCGCCTGTAGGATTTCCAAAGAGCCGCCGCGGTCATGTCGCGGAACGGCGTGTCGGGGGACACATCGCATGCTGATTGAGAGAACGCGCGCCGTCTGCGCGCTCGCCGTCGTCGGATTCGCCGGAGCAATCATCTCTGCTGCTGCCGAGCCCGATCCGCAGGAGGCCAGCACCCGGCTCCCCGACATCGTCGTCACCGCGACGCGAACCGAGCAATCCTCGTTCGACGTACCGGCTTCGATCGACTCCGTCTCGATCGGCGATGCGACCGACACGCTCGCGGTCAATCCATCCGAATTCCTGAACGGCATTCCCGGCGTGCTCGCGCGCGATCGCCAGAACTACGCGCAGGACGAGCAGATCTCGATCCGTGGTTTCGGCGCGCGCGCAACGTTCGGCGTGCGCGGCGTGCGTCTCTACACCGATGGCATTCCCGCAACGATGCCGGACGGGCAGGGCCAGGTTTCGCACTTCAATCTCGATTCGGCCGACCGCATCGAAGTGCTGCGCGGACCGTTCTCGGCGCTGTACGGAAATTCCTCGGGCGGCGTGATCCAGTTGTTCACCGCCGACGGCAGCGATCCCGGCCAGTTCAAGTTCGGCCTGGTCGGCGAGAGTTACGACACGTGGCGCGCGAGCGTGAACGCGCGCGGCGTTTCCGGTCCGGCCGACTACAACGTCGACTTCACGCATTTCGAAGACGATGGCTATCGCGATCACAGCGCGGCGCAGCGCGAGTCGGGCAATGGCAAGCTCAACATCAAAGTAGGCGAGGGCGGCAAGCTGACGCTGCTGTTCAATACGGCCAACATTCCCGGCGCACAGGATCCGCTCGGCCTCACGCGCACGCAATTCGAGGCCGATCCGCGCAGCGTCGCGGCGGTTGCCGAGCAGTTCAACACGCGCAAGAGCGTGCAGCAATCGCAGGGCGGCGCGATCTACGAGCAGGACCTCGGCAGCGGCAACACGCTTCGCGTGATGGGCTATTACGGTCAGCGCGGCGTCACGCAATACCTTGCGATTCCGGTCATGACGCAGGCCAATCCGCTTCATTCCGGCGGCGTCGTCGATCTCGACGGCGAATACGGCGGCACGGACCTGCGCTGGATATGGAAGGGCGATCTCGCTAGCCGGCCGTTCGAGATCGCAGCCGGTCTTGCGTACGACCGGCAGGATCAGGGCCGCAAAGGTTACGAGAATTTCGTCGGCGATACGCTCGGCGTGAAAGGCGCGCTGCGCCGCAACGAAGACGATACGGTTTTCGATTTCGATGAATACGCGCAGGCGACGTGGCATTTCGCCGACGCGTGGTCGCTGACCGCAGGCGTGCGCCACAGCGATGTCAAGTTCAATTCCGACGATCATTACATCACCGGTTCGAATCCCGACGACAGCGGCCATGTCGACTACGGCGCAACCACTCCGGTCGCCGGCCTGATGTGGCGCGCCTCGGATGCCGCGCATTTCTACGCCTCGTTCGGCAAGGGCTTCGAAACGCCGACATTCAACGAGCTCGCTTATCGTGCCGACGGCGGCGCTGGGCTCGCGTTCAATCTCGTTCCTGCAAAAAGCCGCAACGGCGAGATCGGCGTGAAGCTGCATCCGACCGAAACGATCGATGCGAGCTTCGCGGTGTTCGATGCGGAAACGAAGAACGAGCTCACGATCGCGACGAATTCCGGCGGGCGCACGACATACCAGAACATTCCGAAAGCGCAGCGGCAGGGCGCGGAGGCCGGCTTGAATGCGCAGATCGCCGAGGACTGGCGACTCAGGTTCGCGTTCACCTGGCTCGATGCGACATTCACCTCGCCATTCCTCACGTGTCCCGGCACGCCGTGCACGATGCCGGTGACGGTTCCCTCGGGCACGAAGATTCCGGGCGTGCCGAAACAGGATTTCTCGGCGGCTGCGCAATGGGGCCACGACACGGGTTGGCGCGCCTCACTCGAAGGCGATTATGTCGGATCGGTGCCCGTCAACGATCTCAACAGCGACAGCGCGCCTTCGTATTTCGTCGTGGACGCCAACGTGGCCTACGGTTTCAATATCCCGTCGGGTCAGTTGCGCACGTTCTTCTCGATCGATAACGCGTTCGATCGCAAGTACGCGGGCTCGGTCATCGTCAACGACGGCAACGGTCGCTATTTCGAGCCGGCGCTCGGGCGCACATTCATGCTCGGAGTGCAGTGGCTGTGGACGCGATGAGTGACGCGGGACTTCCGTTCGCCTGAACCTCCGCGCCGGGAATTTCTCCCGAAAAACTACTTCGCGCGAGAGGAACGGCCGCGCGCCGCGAGACGGTGCCTATACTTCGACGAAGACGCAACGCGCCGGCACGACGCGACGGCGTGTCGGACTTCGGGGGAAACGATGGCATTGCGCTTACCGCGGCTTGTCGCACTGACTGTTGTCGCGCTGCTCGCGTCCGCGTCCGCGCATGCGTTTGATGATGCGGACGAACCGCCGGTGAATCCGGCGACGGCGACCGAGCTTCCGCAAGTCAACGTCATCTCGACGACGCCGCTCGAAGGCTTGGGCCTGCCGCTGAACCAGATTCCGGCGAGCGTGCAGACGGCCGACAGCGCCGAGATGGAGCGCCAGCAGACGCTCGATCTTGCGAGTTATCTCAACAGCAATTTCGCCGGCGTCACGGCCAGCGAGAGCGCCTCGAATCCGTTCCAGCTCGATATCTACTATCACGGCTTCACGGCGTCGGCGTTGCTCGGCACACCGGAGGGTCTGTCGGTCTACGTCGACGGTGTGCGCGTCAACGAAGCGTTCGGCGACACGGTCAACTGGGATCTGATCCCGCAATCGGCGATCTCCACGGTGACGTTGATGTCGGGTTCGAATCCCGTGTTTGGCCTCAACACGCTCGGCGGTTCGCTTTCGGTGAGGACAAAAAACGGCCACAACGATCCGGGCACGGAGCTCGAAGCCTACGCCGGATCGTTCGGCCGGCGCTCGCTCGAAGGGCAGACCGGCGGCGCCGTCGGCAACTTCGACTATTTCTTCGCCGGCAATTATTTCGACGAGGACGGCTGGCGCGACGGCTCGCCAAGCAAGGTCTATCAAGGCTTCGGCAAGATCGGCTGGCAAAACGAAAAGACCGACATCGATTTGAGTTACACGTATGCCGACACGAGCCTGTTCGGCAACGGTGCGTTGCCCGAAAGCATGCTCGCGTTTCGCCGGCAGGCGAGCTACACGCCGGACTTCACGGACAACCTGCTCAACTTCGTCAACCTGACCGGCACACAGTATTTGACGGACACGTTGCTGCTGTCCGGCAATGCCTACTACCGACATCTGAAGACGAACGCCGGCAACG
The DNA here is from genome assembly GCA_035996605.1 of Rhodanobacteraceae bacterium. Taxonomy (GTDB): domain Bacteria; phylum Pseudomonadota; class Gammaproteobacteria; order Xanthomonadales; family Rhodanobacteraceae; genus Dokdonella_A. Next base: position 1,832 of record DASYJJ010000195.1, on the reverse strand, counting down.
GCAATGTCAACGACAGTTATCTGACCGACGATTACGACGGCGCGCCGATCGACTGTTCGTTGCCGCCAGCGAATCGCGCCGAGCTGACCTATTGCTCGCCCGGGCAGGACGCGAACTCGACGCTGCTGCAGAGTACGCGCGGCTTCGGCATCCAGCTCACCGATTCCGAGGACGTCTTCGGCTGGACGAACCAGGCAATCGTCGGCGCCGAATACACCGATTCGGACGACACGTTCTCACAGCTCTACCAGTACGGTGATCTCGCCAGCGATCGTTCGTTGATCTACCTGCCGAGCCCGTTCAACGATCAGAAAGTGATCTCGGTCAGCGGCAGCAACAAGATTTCCGGCATGTATCTCACCGATACGCTGTCGCCGAGCAGCCTCGTGCACTTGACGTTCTCGCTGCGCTACAACCGCAACACCGAGACGCTCGATGGCTACAGCATCGACAGCGACGTATCCGATGACGACTTCGATCAGCCGACGGCGTTGAATGGCAGGCACACGTTCAGCCGGCTCAATCCCGCGCTCGGGATCACGATCACACCGAACGACGCGCTCACGCTCTATGCAAGCTACAACGAAGCGAGCCGCACGCCGACCGTGATCGAGCTCGGCTGCGCGAATCCCGAAGCGCCGTGCGGACTGCCAAACGATTTCGCGAGCGATCCGGCGCTGCAGCAGGTCGTCGCGAGGACCGGCGAAATCGGTGCGCGCGGCGATCTCGCCGATCGGCGGATGATCTGGAGCGCGGATGTGTTCCGCACCGTGAACAGCAACGATCTCGAATTTGTGGCAGCGAGCACGAACGCAGGCTTCTTCGACAACGTCGGCAATACGCGGCGGCAGGGCCTCGATCTCGCACTCGGCGGAAAAGCCGGCGGCTTGCACTGGCGCGTCGCGTACAGCTTCGTCGATGCGACGTACCAATCGACGTTCGAAGTCAACGCCGAAGCCAACAGCACCGCCGACGCGGACGGCAACATCGTCGTCCATCCCGGTGATCGCATTCCGCTGATTCCGCGGCACACCGGCCGCGTGATCCTCGACTACGACCTCTCGCCAGAGTGGAATGTCGGTGGACAGATGATCGCTTCGTCGGGATCGTTCCTGCACGGCAACGAAAACAATGCGAATCGCGCCGGCGACACGAACGCACAAGGTACGACGCCGACGGGCAGCGGACGCCTGGCGGGCTACGCCGTCTTCAACCTGCAGACGACGTTCCACGTGACCAAGAACATCGATCTGTTCGGACGGCTCGTCAACGTATTCGACCGCGACTACGCCACGGCCGGATTTCTGACGACAAGCTCGTTCAATCCGGATGGCTCGTTCATTCCCGACCCGGATGGCTGGAGCCATGAGAATGCCGTTTCGCCCGCGGCGCCGCGTACGGTCTGGGGCGGTATTCGGCTGCGGTTCGACTGAAAGTCGTCCGGGACACGTGCGCGTCGAACCGCAGAATTCGAGCCGCGTCCGCGGCGTAGCCACGCCGGGATGGCCGCGTGACATCGGCGCCTCGCCGCGAGCAAGATGTTGCGGTTCCACCCGAGGTTGTCGCGATGCAAATGTCACGCTATCTGCTCACGCGCATCATTGCCGTGAGCGCGGTGATCCTTCTCGCCGCGCTTGCGCTTGCGCTTTGGCGCGCGCAATACGACGTGCAGCGCGAAGAGCGAGGCGCGCTCGAGATCGTGCGGCTGTTCGAGCATCTTTACGCGATCGAGAACGGGCCTGCGGGCGACATCGATGCGCACGTCGATGCATTGCGTCGCATCAACGAGGCCGGCGACTTGCGTCACATCCAGCTCGAGCTGCGTGACTCCG
>DASYJJ010000194.1:0-8878 GCA_035996605.1 Rhodanobacteraceae bacterium | reverse complement strand
GGTTAGCATCCATTCCAGCTCACCAGGTCATCCGCGCTTCAGAGCGGCCGCAGCCAACCGGAGCGGTTGTCCGAACGCGGCGCGTATGGCCTCCGGTGATCTCCATCGTTCCGACGGCGGAGGCCGGCTCGATATCCGGATTGGCACATCGCGCGCGGCGCAAGCAACGCCGGTTGCAACAAAAGGCTGCGCTGTCCGCGTCTGCCGCGCTACGGTATTTCTACTGGCAAACTGGACAGTAAATATTCCCTTTTGCGCCTCTTCGAGGATCGACGCGAGTTGCAGAGCGGCCTCGATCACGGGTCGAGGTGATCTCCTCGCGCGATTCCAGCGAGCCGCTTCTCGAATCAGCTGGGCAGCGTGATGATCACGGCGGATGCTACGAAAGGTTACGCACGACAAGCCTCAATCGCGATCGCGCCGCTGACGGCGGCGGTGCCTATCTCACCAATGCACGCCGGGGAATCAGTGCGTCGTCGTCGCATCCTGGGATTGCGCAACTGCATCTTGCACGAGCGTCACCTTGAACTCGATCTTCGCCAGCTGCTCGGGCGCCTTGCCGATCTTGTGCAGGAACGGCAGCCAGCGCGCGTCATCCCGGATGTTGCCGAACATGGGATCGTCGGAAATTTCGACCAGGCCCGTGTCGTGATAGGCGACTGCCTTGTCCAGCCACTCGAAAGCGCGATCATTCTCGCGGCGATATGCCATCACATAGGCGATGTTGTAGGCAGACTCTTTCTCATATTTGCCGATCAATTCCGCCAGCGTGGCATCCGATTCCGGCTTTTTTCCCAGCGCGTATTGGGCCATCGTCACACCCATGAGCCGCCAGTTCTCGTCGCCCTCCTGCTGCATGGCGCTCAACGCCGCCGCGGCCTCGCCTTTGCGCAGCAGCGCTTCGCCGATGTTGTATTGCGTGCCGATACGCCCTGGGCTCAGGCTTAGCGCCGTTCGGTAACGGGCGATGGCGTCGTCCAGACGTCCCATTCGCGTGAAGTCATAGGCGAGACTTCCGTGCCGTGCCGGGTTCAGCGGATCGCGCGCGACAGCGTATTCATCAAGCTCGAGCGCCTGGTCCAGGCGACCGAGATCCTGCGCCAAGCCGGAGGCAGCGCCGATGGTGTCTGGATCAGTTGGCTCCAAAGCCAGCGCGTGTTCCAGATGACGTGCGGCCGCGGGCAAATCAGCGTCGTAGTCACTCGCAATCCGACTGAGCAATCGGAAGGCCGGAGCGAAATCCGGGTCGGTTGCGAGTGCCTTCTGGATCGCCTCGCGGGCCAGCCGGTAACTTTCGTCGATCGGTTTCAGGCCTTTGTTTGCTTGCGAGAGGTAGGTCCCGGCGAGGCCAACCCATGCCGCCGCATAACCAGGATCGATGGCCAGCGCCTGCTGGTTGGCAGCCACGGACTCCTCGAGGTTCTTCGCTGTCCCTTTGCGAAGCAGCTGACGCGCCTGCAAGTAAAGCGCATAGGCCTTGGGATCGGTTTCGCGCGTCCTGGGGGTTGCGCCAAGCAGCTTGATTTTCAGGTGCGCTACGACGGTCGCGGCGATCTCGTCCTGCACCGAGAAAATGTCTTCGAGCGTTCGATCGTAGGTTTCCGACCACAGATGCGTGTCGGTGCGCGCGTCAATCAACTGAGCGGTGATGCGCAGTCGATTGCCGGACTTGCGCACCGAGCCTTCCAGGACATGGGCGACATTGAGTTGCCTGGCGATGTCGGAGATCGCAACACTCTTGCCCTTGAAAGCGAAAGCCGACGTGCGCGAGGTTACATGCAGCGCAGGAATTTGCGCCAACAGGTTCAACAGTTCCTCCGCCAAACCGTCGGACATGTATTCCTGATCCTTGTCGGCGGACATGTCGAGAAACGGCAAGACGGCGATCGACTGCTCGGGAACCGGCGATGCAACGACCGGGTTGGCATCCTTGTGCAGCACGAACTTGTCGGTCAGCAGCAGCACGATAGCGAGGGCGAGAATGCCGATGATCCAGCGATCGAGTTTGCTACCGGTGTGCCGCGTGATCGAGTCCGCCGGGTCGATCTCGCTCTCGCGCTTCAACCCTTCGGGCGTGAACTCGTAAAACCAGGCGAATGCGACGAAGAAAGGAAAGCCGATCGCCGCTGCGAGCAGAAACCAGCGCACCGCCCAATCGGGCAGGCCGACTATCGGAAACAGCTGTGCGATGCCTTGTGCCAGCGCCCACACGCCCGCGACGTAGAGCGCGCCGGCACGAAACACATTGCGGCGACGGAGTTCGGCAAGGAAAGACCGCATTCGAGCCCCCGACTCAAGCGGAATGCCCGCATCTTAGCCCATGAGACACCGCCGACGATCCGCACGTCAGCACTTGCCATGACTTGCTCGTGTGCGGCCGCTTCGCGCCTCTACGACAGATCTACGTCGCTCGGCAAGAGAATGGGAAGTTGGGCTCGAATGACCGTGTTTGACGGTTGCAGGTTGCAGATACCCATTTGCGCACGAACCTCACGTCTGGACAGTTGCAGGCAACAACGTCGAGCGCAAACCGCTACGCGGCGCGAACGACGTCTCTGCGCGGGTAATGGCCCTCGACTCGCTCACGCAGGAAGGTATCCGGATCGCCGCTGTTGGCGAGCGCAGTAAACAACCCGTGGGATACGCCGGTGAAGTCGCGAACGCTGCCGTTGCGGTACGCGATGCGCAGTCTATGCAGCCGTGCCGCGAACGATGCAGTCCGAAGCTCGCGCGAATCGAGATCGACGACTTCCATGTAATGCAGGGTCAGTAAATATCCACCAAGTCTGCGCGGACGCGAATGGGAAGGACAGCCTGTAGAAAATTACAGGTTCCACCAGCAGCTGCAGATCGCCGCGCGGTCAGGTGCTACGTGCCCGCGTCGTCGGGACATGCCCGGCAAGCCCTGGCAATCAGCACACGCGCCGCATGCCCTTTGCTTTCAGCAGATGATCGATACGATCGAAATCACGCGTTGCGTCCGCCCAGTCATAGCTGACAGTAGCGCGATCAAGGAATTGATTCTCGATACTGACCGCCGAGATGCCAACAACCGTGCCGAGGATCCGGGACAGGTCATCACCCAGCAGATACGACCCGTGGGACGTCGGCAGCCTCACGACCGTGATCATCGACCGCATATCGTCTCCTGGCGTTTGGCCAGGACGAGACTATACGCGCTTCACAGGACGGAGGCGTCGGGGCGGTCGCGCGGCCCCATCCATTCCGACAAGGCGGCGAACTAGTCGAACGGCATCGTCGGGAACGCCTGTGCCAACAGATCGCGGGCGGACTGCACGGCCCGGTCCTCGAGTTCGCCGTAGTGAAAGACGGTGGCGCAGCCGGCGCACGTGACGGCCTCGTCGCGTCGCGGGTTTGCGGTACGGATGAACTGCCCGCTGTGACACCGCGGGCATTCAATACTGAGATCCATGACTCGTCCCCCTGTATAGACGAATCCACACATATGTTTTTGGAGCGGTTCGCGAGACAGCGTTGCACGCGAAACACCCGGCAATGCGCGAAGTGGATCGCAATTCCCGCGGGTAGCGCAGGCAATTTTTCGGATATTTTCAGGACCGGTCGGTTTGCTTGCCACGCACAGAAGGCACCGTGAACGCAGCCATCCCTGGAGTTTGTGGGACTTCGAACCGACTGACAGTGAATTCAGAAAAAGCGACCCGGCGGAGTGACGCGTTCGGACAAGGCCACGTGCATACTGATATCCGCTAGGTGACCGTTCGCACCGGGAGGCCGCCGTGCCGCGCATTGCTGCTTTGCGAATCAAGCCGAATTCGCTCGCCGTGTGCCTCTGTGCCGCGCTCGCGACATTTCCGCCGGCATGCATTGCCGAACGCGGATCGTCCCGCGCGCACGCATCGTCGGGCGGCGATTCCATTCTTGTCACGAGCTGCGCGGACGATGGCGGACCCGAGACGCTGCGCGCTGCAGTGTCCTCAGCGGCCAGCGGCGACACGGTGGACCTGACCAAGCTCACCTGCGCAACGATCACGCTGATCAGCGGCCAGATTGAAGTCCATGTCGACGATCTCACCATCAGCGGCCCCGGCGAGGACGCGCTGGCGATCGATGGCAACTACAACGGCCGGGTGTTTCACCACGACGGTATGGGCACGCTGGCGCTCAGTGGGTTGACGATCACGCACGGCATAGCCGACAGCGCGGACCTGAATCCCGACAGCAGCCGTGCCGCGTACGGCGGCTGCATCCTCTCCGATCACGGCAGCAACGCGACCGGCATCAGTTTCTACGGCAGCGTGTCGCTTACGGATGTCACGCTTGCCGACTGTCAAGCCATCGCCGCGCCCCAGGGCATCGCCTACTTCGTCGCCAGCGGCGGTGGCGTGCACGCCCAGGCAGAGCTCACCGTCGTGCGCAGCACCATCAGCGGCAATCGCGCATCCAGCGCAAACTTCCGTGCGCTCGGTGGCGGCCTCTACTCGCATTACGGCACGATTTCGCTGACCGACAGCTACGTCGTGAGCAATCGCGTCGAAGCGTTCTACCCGATCGTCGCTTATGTACCCAATTCGGCCGGCGGCGGCGGCCTGGCGACGTACCACGGCGTGGACATTTCCCGATCCGTCATCGCCCACAACTTTGCCGGATGCGATTCCGCAACGCAGCTCTGCCACTCCGCTTTGGGCGGCGGCATGCACGTCTCGGGTGCGCTCGAGATATCGACGAGCGCGATCTACGACAACATCGCAGAGGCGCAAGGCTCGCTGCAAGATTCGATCGCCAACGGTGCCGGCTGCTACTCGGTCTACGGCGACATCCATATCGCCGACACCACGATCAGCGACAACCACCTGCGCGGAAACGCCGCAGAACGTCGCGGCGGCGGCCTCTTCACGGCGGGCGGCTTCGCGCCGGACGAGGATGTCGTCATCGCAGGCTCAACGCTCGACAACAATTCGGCAGACAAGGGCGGCGGCCTCTTCGACAAGGCGGGCAAACTCGGCATCATTGACAGCACGATATCCGGCAACAGTGCCGATACCGCCGGTGGGGCCATCTATGCATTCGGGTCTGCCTACGGCGCGCATGCCTGGAAAATCAGCAACAGCACGGTCACGCGCAACAACGCCGGCAGCGGCGGCGGCATCGTCGACAATCACGATCCAGTCCTCGGGTCCACCGAATTCCAAAGCGCGATCGTGGCTGAAAATATCAACAACGCTTCCGGTTCCGCGTACGACGCCGACATCGGCTCGATGTACTCGGGCGTGACGATCGCAGGTGCGAACAACCTGATCGTTGCCGCGAATGGAATCACATTACCCGCCGACACGCTCAATGCCGCTCCGTTGCTCGGTCCGCTACAGGACAACGGCGGTCCCACCCGGACACACGCGCTGCTGGCGGGCAGCCCGGCCATCGATGCGGGCGACAACGCCGCGGATCTCTCCTTCGATCAACGGGGATCCGGCTATCCGCGTGTGGTCGGATCGTCGGCCGATATCGGCGCTTATGAATTCGATACGAACGATGCGATCTTCGCCAACGGTTTCGAGCCGTGACGCGGCAACATGCGATCGTTCACGATGTGGACCTAGCGAGGTGATCGTTGCCGACGATCATGCTGCGGTTCGACAGCCGCTTTTTGTTTAGCGATCGCACAGGTTGGGTTGCGCACCATGCACAATCGCACGGCGCAGTCAGGGGAAGGATCGTGAAGATACGTGGTGACCGTGCTGCCTGGATGCTTTCGTTTGCGGTTCTCGTCGCCACGTTCGCTTTCGCCGCGTCGCTGACAGAGAAGCAGAAGATCGATGCGCTGATCCACAGCATCGAAGTCTTGCCCGGGGCGAAATTCATCCGCAACGGGACTGCGTACGACGGCAACGCGGCGGCCGAACATCTGCAGCAGAAGCGACGCTACGTCGGCGACCGCATCAAAACCGCGAACGATTTCATCGTCTGCTGCGCGTCACGCTCGTCGGTCAGCGGCAAGCCGTATCAGATCCGTTTTGCGAACGGCGAGACCGTGGACGCCGAGATATTTCTCAGGGCCGAACTGAAACGTATCGAAACATCGGATGTCGGAAAAGCGCGCTAGAACAGTTTTGCGCCAAGATTCGTGTCCGCTCCGTTGCGCACAATCCTGAGCGGCCTTGCGCTTGCCCTGTGCCCTTGTCACTTTTGCTCGACTCGCGCACTCGGATATCGGACTGGATCGATCTTCCGAAAAAACTCCGAAGCGTGCCACTTGAGTGCCTGATCCCAGGCCGTTCCGAGGTACGCACGAGCTTCGTGGATCTTCTCGAAGCGGGCTTCCACGGGAGACATGTCACTGATGTCCGGAGGGGGCAACAGAGGCAGATCCTTCGACTTGCGAAGTTCCGTCATTCGCATCCATGCCTCAACCTTGCGGCGATCGAACGGTGATAGCTGCCACACGCGGCATGTATAGCCTGACTCGTCCCGACCCACCATCCACAATGCGGCGGTGTTCTCGTCTTTGGTTTGTTGCGCAAGGTGGTACCACACTTCGCTCATGACGGGATCCCGTTTCACGACGCCCGAGGGTGCTCATAGTATGAGCGCCGATGGTCGTCGGGGATGTGACGCATGGCCGCTAAATCGCCGCTGGATTGACCCAAGAGTCGTCGCACTCGCGTCGCCTGGAAAGCCTAGGCCGCAATGACCGCCGAGTGCTGGGCGCACACCTTCTCGAACGCGCCGCGATCGTTGGCGCTGAAAGTGCTGCGGGGATAGGCGCAGAAGAGCGAAAACGAATGACGCACCGCGAGCTGGTTCCAGAATTTTTCAAGCGCGACGGCGGCACTGTGTTTTTTGTCTGCGGAAAGCAGCGCGACCATCTCGCCGAAAGCAAGCACATGAGGATGACGTAATTCCGCCGCGGCGATCACGGGCTCCACGATTTCGTCGAATCTTGCCGGGTCTGGCTCGTCGCCCGCCATCAGCGCTTCCAGCACGGTTGCGGCATCGAGCGCAATGTATTGTCCTGTTCTGACCGCCTCGTCCATTTCGAATCCGCGAGCTCTGAGACGGGCGCCCAGATGCAAACGATGTTCGCTCGTCGCAATCGCAATGCACGCCGCGCGCGAGCGCAGACCGGCGCCGAAGAATCCGGCGACCGACTCCATGAGTGCAGCATCGTCGTCGTAGAACTGGACGAAGTGCTGATACTCCTTCGTCCGGTGCCAACCCGCGATCGGCTCGCCCGCGCCGATATGGCGTGTCTTTCCCATGCTTGATATTCCCTGCCCCACCCGAGTCCCGCGAGCATAGCCATGAATGTAAAGCCGGTCATCCGGGCTCAACCGTACGACCAAACTTCAGCTCGCTAGAAACGATGCACGAATCCGACCTGGAATCCACCGGGCAACCAACTCAGTATCAATGGCGATTCTCGACGCGCGGCCCAGATTCCAGTCGCCGTCCCGAGCCCCCATCCGACCAGCACGTCGCTCTGCCAATGAGAGTGCACCTTGACTCGCGCGACGGCATCGTACGCAGGCAGCAACTCCAATGCGTAGATCGCAGGATGATCGCGGCCGTATTCGGCAACGAACGGCGTAATCGCACCCGCGATTGCAGAGACTTCTCCGCTCGGGAAACTCTGATACTGAGTGCCTTTGAAGAATTGATTCGGATCGTCCGTCTGCGATGGCCGCTTGCGCTGGAAGACCCATTTGCCACCTTGCGCGACAGCCGCCGAGAGCGCCATCGAATCAAGCGAACGCCAGAACGTGTCTCCCAATTTGTCCTGATCGCCAAGCGCAAGCGAGCCGCCGATCACCGTTACGATCGTCGCGTTCATCAGCAATTGCTGATTGCTGCGCGCCCAGATGCCGCTGTTGTCGTAGGTGACGACGTGATCGATGCCGAACGGACCGCCCCCCGCCTCCGCGTTCGGCACGAACATGAAGGCGAAACATGCGGCAATGAATGAATGCGATAGGTGACGCACGGCGCTGCTCCCGCGCTCCGCAGCTCGTCGTCGAGAGTAGACCTATATTCTTAAGTCAGTCTTAAGATTCTCGACTCTTGCATGGATGAAGCGTTGCAAGACGATTTCGCACCGTTCCGACTCGACACGTTGCGATGTGCAGGTGCGAAATCGCTGAAGACGTCAGCGTATCCGGTCGGTAGCCAGACCGATCCACGCCGCCAAGACTTCGTCGACGCTGAGCGCATCGACGCGCCCGCCGCGTGCAGGACCGCCGATGGCGATGACTTTGCCCTCGTCTTGGCCACGTGGCAGCCATTGCCGGGGCGAAACCTTTCCGAACATCACAACGAGCGGACAACCCAGCGCCGCCGCCGTATGCGCCGGGCCTGTATCGACTGAAATCATGCTGTGCGCGATTTCCTGCAACGCCATCAGTCGACGCAGTGGCAGCGCGCCGGCAACCACATGCACGCGCGCATCGTCTGTCTCATCGCGAATGGTTCCAAGAAAAGCCGCTTCGCGAGGCGTGCCGCACAGCAGTATGCGTGAATCCGGAATGGCTTCACGGATCGCGCGCGCGATCGCCGTCCAGCGCTCGATAGGCCACCATTTGTCGTCCTCCAAACCCCGCACACCGTTCCAGCGGATCGTGCGTTTGTTCGCAGGCTGCAACAGCACCAACGGCGCCGTGTTCCATCCGTTTGCGTGCGACCACTCGGCGCAGTCGGCGCGATCGACATCGGAGACCTGAAGCACGGGCGCCGATCGCGATGCAGGCGCGGGCGCATCGACCATGTCGCGCCATGCATCCGGCGTATGTCCTCCGAATCGAAGCAACTGTTCGATCCAGTGCTCGTCCGTGGCCGCCGGCGTGTCGCCAAGATGGACGCAGTTTTCGCGTCGAACGCCGGCGAGAGTCAGCAACCTGCGAATCTT
>DASYJJ010000193.1:0-8473 GCA_035996605.1 Rhodanobacteraceae bacterium | reverse complement strand
GAAATGGCGTTTTTTCGATCAAGGCGAGGACGGCTGGCAAATCAGCACGTACCCCCAGATCAATTTCATTCCGCCTGGCTTGCACCGCGCGACAGTGGCCGAATCCGGCGTCGGCTATCTGCTGCCGATCGAGATCCAGCGCGATTTCGGCGACTTCGACACCGGTTTCGAGATCGGCCGCAAATTCGCGCCATCGCGAAACGACAACGGATGGATTGCGGGGATCGACGTGGGGCACAAAGTCAGCAAGCGCCTGGAGCTCATGGGCGAAGTGCACGACGAAACCTTCGACGGAACGAATGCGCACGAGCTCGTCCTCAACGTCGGCGCGCGCGGCACGCTGTCCGATCATTTCATGGTGCTGCTCTCGCTCGGCAGCGATACCGAAAACACGATGGGTCCGCGCAACCGCTGGATTTCGTACGTCGGATTGCGACTCACGCCGTGAGCCAAGCATGGGCGTGGGTCAATGCTCGCAACATTTCGAGGTGCAAACATGTCCCTGACGATGCTTGCCAACATCGATGTCGACGATATCGCGCGAGCCGAAACGTTCTACGTCGAGGCCCTGGGCCTTGAAGTCGGGCGCCGTTTCGGCGATTCCGGTGTCGAGCTGATCGGCGCATCGTCGCCGATCTATCTGCTGCGCAAGGCCGCAGGCAGCGTGGCCGGCGATGCGACGATGCAAATGCGCGACTATCGGCGCCATTGGACGCCGGTCCATCTCGACTTTGTCGTCGACGATCTTGCAGGCGCACTGGCGCGCGCACGTGCCGCGGGCGCGACGCTCGAGGGTGAACCGCGCACCGCGACCTGGGGTCGCATCGCGACGCTCGCCGATCCATTCGGCCACGGCTTCTGCCTGATCGAATTTCGGAATCGCGGTTACGACGAGATCGCGACCTGATCGATCGAAGCGCGATCTTCTCGGACGATCATGGTTTCTTCTGCGCGATGAACGCGTCGATGCGCTGCTCCAGGACCGGCAGCGGTACCGAGCCTTCGGCGAGAATCGCGTCGTGGAACTGGCGCAGATCGAACTTCGCGCCGAGCTCCTTCTCTGCGCGCGCGCGCAGTTCCAGGATTTTCATCTCGCCGAGTTTGTAGCTCAGCGCCTGGCCGGGCCATGAGATGTAGCGGTCGACTTCGGTTTCGACTTCATGTTCGCTGAGCGCCGTGTGCTCGGCGAGGTAGCGGATCGCCTGGTCGCGCGACCAGCCCTTGTGATGGATGCCGGTATCGATGACGAGCCGGGCTGCGCGCCACATTTCATAACTCTCGCGACCGAATTCTTCGTACGGCGTGTGATAGATGCCCATTTCCTTGCCAAGCTTCTCGCAATAGAGCGCCCATCCTTCGCCATACGCCGAGATGTAATTCTTGCTGCGGAATTCGGGCTGGTCTTTCTGCTCCTCGGCGAGCTCGCCTTGCAGCGCGTGGCCCGGCGCGGACTCGTGCAGCGTCAGCGCGGGCAGGTTGTAGAGCGGTCGCGAGGGCAGATCGTAGGTGTTGACCCAATACGTGTGCGCGCTTCCGCGGCCAGCGGTCCAGAACGGGGCAATCGCCTGAGGCACGGGATCGATGCCGAAGCGACCGCGCGGCAGGAAACCGAAGAATTGCGACAGCTTCGCATCGACCTGCTTGGCGATCCACGATGCGCGCATCAGGAGTTCATCGGGGGTTTTTGCGTAGAACTGCGGATCGGTGCGCAGGAATTTCAGGAACGCGGCGAAATCGCCGTTGAACCCGGTCGACTTCATCGTCGCCTGCATCTCCGCGTCGATGCGCGCGACTTCCTTGAGACCGATCGCATGGATCGCTTCAGGGTCGAGATCGAGCGTCGTGTATTCCTTGATCTGCTGGCGGTAATAGTTCTTGCCGTCCGGCAGCGCCTCGGCCGCGAGCGTCTTGCGCGCATGCGGAAGATAATCTTCGCGGAAAAACTTGAGGAGCTTCGCGTATGCCGGAATGACATGCTCGCGAATCGCGCGCGCGCCGTCTGCACGCATCGCGTCCTGATCCTTCGCCGAAACATTCGCTGGCAGTTTCTTCAGCGGTTCGTAGTACTCGCTGTCTTCGGGCGACTTGACCTCGGCGAACGCGGCGATCGATACATCGCGTCCATCGAGAACCGCGCGCGGCACCGTGAAGCCGCGCTTCAGTCCGGCGCGCATGTTGGCGATCTGCTGATCGAAGTAGCGCGGAATGTCGTCGAGCTTGGCGATGTAGTTGCGCACCGCCAGCGCATCCCGGAGCGGCCGGCGCGCCATGAATCCGAGATCGGACCAGAACTGCGAATCGCTGTTGAACGGCATCTCGTAGTCGCGAAAGCGGATGCCGGCGGTGAAGTTCTCGATCTGCGGGCGATAGACGGCGAGATTGACCTTTGCCTCTGCCGACAACTGATCGACTGGAATCGCGTCGAGCTGTTTCAGCACATCGTTCCAGTACGCAAGCCGGGTCTTCTGCACTGGCGCGCCGACATCGGGCAGGCGGTTGTCGGTCGGTTTCGATTCGCGGTCTTCGTCGTCCTGGCCCGGAAACTGGTCCTGGCGCCACGTCCATTCCTTCTCGTAGAGCGCTTTGAAGCGGTCGTCGGCGGTTTCGGCATGCGCGAACGTCGTCAGCGCGAGACCGGCGAGGAAGAGCGAGGTGACGAGACGAACCATGGGCGACTCCGGCGCAAAGGAGCGAATCATCGCACCGCAGCGTTTGCGCGGGAGTGCCGTTGGTTGAGTATCAGCGCCGCCGATAGCAATATTTCTCCCTCTCCCGCAAGCGGGAGAGGGGGTGCCGAGTCGAGTCGCAAGCGGGACGCGCGGTCGATGACGCAGCGCGCCGGACGCTCAAAAAACCCCGTCGCTCTCGCCGCCGACACGCCCGAGATACGCCGCGAGCCCTCGCTCGGACGTCTCGACGAAGGTTTCGCCGGTCGGGTCGAACGCGGCGATGCGATCGGGTCGGAAGTTGCGAAAGTCGGTGCGCAATCGGCACCACGCGCCGAGCGTCCATGCGCCTCCCCAGAACGCGAGACACAGCGGTTCGACTTCGCGCACGCTGCCGCGCTGCGCGCCGTCGCGGTAGTCGAGGCGGAGTACGCGATGCGCGGAAATCGCCTCGTGCAGGCGATCGATCATGCCGGATTTGCCTTCGTACCAGCGCGTCGGTGCAAAGATGCGCGAGCGCAGCGCGCGCTGGCGCAACTCCGGCGGCAGCACCGCCTCGATCTTGATCATGGCCGCCTGCGCGCCGGCGGCCAGACGCTCGCCCGCGAACGCGCGCACGAAACGCGTGCCGACCACGAGCGCTTCGAGTTCTTCGGCGGTGAACATCAGCGGTGGAATGTCCGCGCCCTTGCGCAGCATGTAGCCGACGCCGGCTTCGCCTTCGATCGGCACGCCCGAGAGCTGCAGATCGGCCACGTCGCGATAGACCGTGCGCAATGAAACGGCGAGCGTTTCGGCGAGACGCCGCGCCGGCAGCGCAGTGCGGCGTCCGCGCAAGGCGTGGATGATGAGGAACAGGCGATCGGCGCGGCGCATCTCGCGATGATCTCTCTTGCGAGGCGCGTCGGCAAAGCGGGGGGCCACGTGGTGGCCGAACAGCGGGCGCGGATCGGTCTCGGATACCCCGTCTCGCGACTGCGCGCAGGTGGGTCCATGTGGCCTTCGTGATACTCGCCGTGCTGTATCAGCTCTCGTGGATCGTGCGTCAGTTCGAGATCATCTGAACGCGCGCACGGCATCGCACGGCGACGATCAGGCTGCGAGCGCGTCGCGATCGTCGCGTGCATGCGGGGCGCCCGCGAGCGCACGTGCGGGAGGACAAGGCGTTTTCGCATTGGATGCAAGCGCCCCGCACGAAAGTCCCAATGGCCGCTCGCCCGCCGCGACGGGCGAACGGATTCTCGTTCCGTCGATCAACGCAGCGAGCTCACCGGCCTGCGCGTAGGCGCGCGCGAGCGCATCGAGGAGCGGCGACATCACGCGCGCTCCTGTTCGGTCTCGAGGGTCTCGGCCGGCGCGAACCAGGGCGGCGGCACGCCGTGCTTGAACAGCCGATACCACATCGCGGTATCCCGCTCGTCGTAGAGATCGAGCGCACGGATGACCTCGCGCGCGAATTCGACGCAGCCGACTCCGCCCGCCGTGATGAGCCCGTCGTCGGTAATCGCGAACGCATCTGCGTCGTAGTGTGCGTTGCCGGCGTAGTCGGGCACGTACGTCTCGATGTGTCCGGCGTAGTTGCCGGCATGTCGGCGCGTGTCGAGAAGACCCGCATACGCGAGTGCGAGCACTCCGCTGCACAGCGCGCCGATCGTCACGCCGCTGTCGTGCAGGCGACGCAACAAGGCACTGACCGGCTCGATCTCGCCGCGTTCCCAGGCCGTTCCGCCGGGCAGAATCATCAGCACGGCGCCGTCGACATCGATTTCGTCGAGGCTGATGTCGGGCAGCACCGTCAATCCGCCCATGGAGCGCACCGGCCGCCGATCGATTCCGACCGTACGCAGACGATAGTCACCGGGTCGACGGATCTCGCAGAGCGCGAGAGCCGCTTCCCAATCCGCGAACCCTTCGAACACGAAGAAATACACGATGTTTCGCATTGCAACCTCCGTAGGCACAGGACGCGATTGCCACGACGACAGCCCGCGCGATTCCACCAACTTTCCGGTTGTCGTCCTCGGCGATTGGAGCGGAGCGCGAGAACGTCTCCTTTTCCTTGGAGACTGCCGGGCGTTCCTTCAAGCGTCCGCTGCCCATCGTTGCGGCGAGTCTGCGGACCCGCTGCTGCCAGCGCATTGTCAGCAGCGTTTCGATCCGAGATATGGCGCCGGCGGCGAACCCCCGGGCTGGCGCTGCCGCTATCGAGTCGCGACAATGCTTCGATGGAAAATCCCGATTTCATCGAGGTTTACGAGGACGCGCTCGAAGCGAGCGTCTGCAGCGATCTCATCGGGCGATTCGAGGCCAGCGGCAAACTGACGCGCGGCGCAACCGGCGGCGGCATCAACACGGAGCTCAAGGACAGCTGGGATCTTTGCATCAGCCTGCACGACGAATGGAAGCAGGGCGAAGCCGTATTGAACCGCGCGATGCTGCGCGGCCTGATGACCTACGTGCGCCGATACGCGTTTCTTGCGATTGCGCCGATGCAGCTCAGCCGGCAGGATCCCGCCACTGGAAAGCTCGTCGCGATCGACGCGGCCGCGATCGCTTCGATGAACGACGCCGATCTGCAGCGGCTGGTGACGCAGGTATTCCGCCCAGGAAAAATCAACATCCAGCGCTACTTCGCCGACCAGGGCGGCTATCCCTATTGGCACAGCGAAATCTTCCCCAAGCAGGACGCGGACGAAAGTCTGCACCGCGTCCTGTTGTGGACGATTTACCTCAACGAAGGCTTCGACGAAGGCGAAACCGAATTCTTCCATCAGCAGCGCAAGATTGCGCCACGCACCGGCTCGCTGCTGTTCGCGCCGGCCGGATTCACCCACACGCACCGCGGTAACCGGCCCAAGGGCGGCAACAAGTACATCGCGACATCGTGGGTGCTGTTCGAGCGCGCGGATCGCCTTTACGTCGCACCGACGCCATGAAGCGCACTATGGGCATCACGAACGATGAGCACCGATCTGGCTGGAATAGTTCCGTAATCGTTCTGCTTGGTGTTGCTTCGGTGTGATCGTGCAGAATTTTCTTGATTGGCCTTGTCGCTGAATCGCCGATAGGGGCGGCGCTTCGGTCGCCGGGAGGTCCCATGAGCCGCATCCTGATCTATGGCGCAAACGGCTACACGGGCGCGCTCATTGCCGAAGAGGCGACGCGACGCGGTCTCAAGCCGATCCTCGCCGGCCGCAATCGCGATGCGCTGGAAGTTCTCGCGCAACAGCTGAAGACGACGCGGCGTGTATTCGAGCTGCGCGATCCGGCGGAAATCGCGCGCAATCTCGAAGGCATCGACGTGCTGCTCAACTGCGCCGGTCCTTTCGTGAATACGTGCGCACCGCTGCTGGAGGCGTGTCTCGCGCACAAGATCCACTATCTCGACATCACCGGCGAAATCGATGTTTTCGCGCTCTGTCATCACGCGCACCTTCGCGCCAAGCATCAGAGAATCGTCGTCGCGCCCGGAGTCGGTTTCGATGTAGTGCCCACCGACTGCGTTGCCGCGATGCTCAAACAGCGTCTGCCCGACGCGAGCGAGCTCGTGCTCGCATTCGAGGCCGGCGGCGGTCCGAGTCCCGGCACCGCGCGCACCAGCATCGCGGGACTTGCGGCGGGCGGCCGCGTGCGACGCAACGGCGAGCTCGTCGATGTTCCGCTGGCTTTCAAGGCGCGCGAGTTCGAACGCGACGGCGTCAAGCGCTGCGCGATGACGATCCCGTGGGGCGATGTCTACACGGCGTTCATCTCCACCGGAATCCGGGACATCGAGACCTACATGGCGGTTTCGCCCAAGACCATCGCACGCATGCGTTGGCTGCGCTACGTGCAACCGCTGCTGCGGTTCGATCCCGTCCGGAAATTCCTCGAGGCGCGCGCGGTCGCAAGCGCGCGCGGACCCGACGCTGAGCGCCGGCGTGCGACCGGTTGCCATGTCTGGGGAGAAGCGCGCAGCGCCTGGGGTCGCGAGGAAAAGCTCGAACTCAAGACACCGAACGGATACGCGCTTACTGTCGACGCGTCGCTCGGTATTCTCGAATACGTCCTGCGTGCAAATGTGCCGGGCGGCTACTACACGCCTTCGCAGCTCGTCGGCGCCGACTTCGTGCTGAAGCTGCCGGGCGTCGCACTCGCGTGAACCTTTCGCCAACGTCGCTGATCTCGCATTCAGCTTCAACCAGCGATGTTGGCGCCTTATCCATCGACCACCAGAGGAGCCGATCGTATGCGCATGGGTCTCGTCATCGCAGGCATCATCATCGCGGCGCTCGGCATTGCCGGGTATATGGGCAAACTCAATTTCAACCACGACAAGGAAGTATTGAAGGTGGGCGACCTGTCGGCGACCGTGAATGAAGAAAAGACGGTTCCGCAGTGGATCGGTGGAATTGCGGTGCTGGTCGGAGCCGGCCTTGTCGTCGTCGGCGCGATGAGGAAATAACCGGCTGCAGCGACGCTGCGGTCATCGAGATCGATCGACGATGCGCCGTACCGTCACTGCGAACTTGTGCGTGGCGCCATGATCGCGCGGCGTACCGCAGCGGCGGGCGCGTTGTCGTCATAGTCCAGCGCGTCGCCTTTGCGTTTGATGCCGAAATCGCGATACAGCGGATCGAGATTCGGGAAATCGCGCCGGGCGTCGTATTCCTTGAAGCGCTTGCCGAACACGTCGGTACCCAGCAATGTGTCCAGCTTGGCGACGAAATCGGCGGGTTCCCAGGCGGTGTAACTCGGCAGGCAGCACGCGTCGAAGCGGCGCATGGCCTCGTCGACGCTGAGCCGATTGCCGCTCGCGCGTCGAAGCTCCGCATCGGTCTCAAGCCAATACGCCGTTCCGGACCAGTAGATGCGCATGAAATCGTGGCGCCCGTCGGTTCCCGCCGAAGCGCGTTCCAGCGTGACTGCGCCATGCGGCTGCATTGAGCGCCGGCCGCGCGCGAAGCCGGCATCGATCTGCTCCCAGGCTTGAGCCGGCGTCAAGAGTCCCGCGCGTGCGCGCAACACATTCTGGTAGTACGTCGCGAGGCCTTCGGCGAGCCAGCTGCCGCGGTCGCCGAGATACGGATGGAACAGGTGCGAAAGCTCATGCACGGCGACCCAGTCGCGATCGAACGCGGCTGCGGATTCGGTCGCATCGACGAAAAGGGTCACGCCGTGACCTTCGCCGCGCGTCGATTGGCCGAAAACCACCGGTTCGTGGTTCTCCGCCGGGACCGGCACCATCAGCACCTGTACATCGGCCAGCGGCAGCTTGCCGTACGCCGAAAGCGCCGCGTGGCTCACGTGCGCGATCCACGCCTCGAGTTTGCTGCGTTGCGCCGCGTCGACGCCGTCGACAATCGATAGACGCAGCGTTCCTCCGGCAAGGGCAATGGGTTTCTCATCGAATCGGCCGATCGCGACGCGGCCCATCCAGTCTTCGGGCGTGCGCGGAATACTGAAACGCTTTTCACCGCTCGCGGACGGCATGGAGTGCCACGGGGCGGAGATCGAAAAACCCGCCGGCAACTCGACGCGTGCTTCGGCCGGCGCGTAATCGCCGTCGACGCGCAGGAGCCACAACGTGGGATCGAGGACCATCGAGTTTCCGTGACGCGCGCCGCCGCTGCGGCGTCCCGAGTCCACGATGCGGCCGAGCGCAGCGCGATAGGCAAGGCATTCGCCGGCGTGCCAAGCGGTTGCGGTCCAGCCGTCGTCGTCGCGCGTCGGCGTGGCGCCGTTTTCGCGCGACAACGCATCGACGTAATGCGGCGCGTCGTCGTCGGCGGAGAAATGCACGCGCGCCGCTGCGTTCGGCAGGCACA
>DASYJJ010000192.1:0-7099 GCA_035996605.1 Rhodanobacteraceae bacterium | reverse complement strand
GCAGGTCCGACAGATGCTCCGAAGCATGCACGGTTTTCGGATTGATCAATGCATCTCCGGTTTTCGTATCCAGTTCCTTTACGCTTCCATCTTCCATCGTGAACTTGGTCTTGCCGCCCTTGAGCACATAGATGACGTGCGCGGGATGAGAATGCATCGGCACCTTGTCGCCGGCTTTCGCTGTGTAGTCGATCACGCGGAAATTGGCGTCTTCCTTGATGATCTTGCAATTTTTCGGTGAAGCCGAGCAGGTATCCGGATAGGCCGTGGCGGCACTCGCACACAACGAGCCTGCTGAAGCGACGACGAACACAAGAGCCAAAGAGAAAAGTTTCATAATCCCCCCTTCTTAAACATACAGGTCATGGGTCGCTCGATTGCCCGAACGCGCGGACCATCGTTTCCCGATTCAACTCCCCGCGGGAAGGACTCCTCGTGCCCCAATAAACATCGGCGCGGCACGCCCTTGAGCTCCTCGAATTTCGGCGTCAGAGCGACGTTCTGACGCCATGGTCACGCCGCGCGCCAGCGTACTCCCAAAGGGCTGGCAAGCGGCGGTCGGGAGTAACTTGGCCCAGCCGCCGGCAGCGCCGCGATCACCCCGAACGCATGCGTGCAAACAAATCCCCCAACTCCCGCACTGCGGCCTCCGAAAACGCGCGATCGGGCGTCAGATCGCTATTGTTGAAATTGCCCGTATCGCCGAGCACCTGCACCAGCAGGCCATCGCTGCGCGGAACAATGCTGAGATGCCCCGTATAAAGACCGTAGGTAACTTCAGGTTGTGGAATCAGACGCGCCGTTTGTCCGCGCACGGGAACGATCGATTCGTCGTTGAACAACGCGCGAGCGCCGTAACCGGTCGCGTTGACCAACGTGCGTTCGCGAAGGGTCATGAGCTCGCGCGGATGGTGGAACTCGCGTACTTCGATCTTGCCGCCGGCAGCAAGAAAGTCGGACATCAGCATCCGCGCATACGTGCTGATGTTGAACATCATCGTGGCGAAGCGTCTGACATGCGCCTGCGGAAACGGATGACTTCCTGTGGCGAGCTCCACCGGCCGCGGCGTGAGATCGTGCACGCGCTCGTGGAACCCGCCGTATTCCGGCTCGTCGGGAACCGGTGGCTCCGGAGTGCCGAACGGCGCGTCCGAGAGCGCGTAGCCATCGATCCATTCGATCGGCTTGCCCGGCAGGCCGAGAAGACTCTGATACGTGCGGTACGATGTGCGCGTCATTTCCTCCCAGCGATCGCCGAACGCCGCCGCATGCTCGGCATCGCAGATGCGCGAATCAGGCGTCCACAGGCCCGACGCGCGCATCGAATAGACGTCCGGCGGCAGTTCCTTCGCGTAGATGCGCACGGCTAAACCTGCACGTTGCGCCAGCAGCGCCGAGGTCAGACCGAGCGCACCGCAGCCGATCACGCCGATCTCTTTCGCGCCCGTCGCCTGCGCCATGCGCAGAGCAAGCGCGCTCGATCCCCACGACAGCGACCATCCACTGCCGCCGTGCCCGTAGTTGTGCACGATCGTCTTGTGGTCGAGCCGTTCGGTTTCGATGCGCGGGCCAGCTGCCCGGAATGGCCGCGTGCACACGTAGATGCCGGTGATGCGATCGGGTGTGGCGCGGATTGGCGCAATCTCGGCGACGCTCGATTGCAGGCGTGCGGCGGGCTCGGAATTCGAACCGGCAGGTTTTGCCGGTACCAGCGGCTGGCTAGCACAAGCTGCGAGCGAAACCGTCGAGGCTGCTGCCAAGGTAACTCCGGCCTGGCGCAGGAAGTGGCGTCTTTGCACGTGTCCTCCGGATGGATCTGTCAGGGAGTGCGATGTCGGCCGCACAATCTAGGCGGGCAGTCTGACTTTTTCGAGGCCTGCGTGGAACATCAAGGCAGACGCGCAATATTTTGACCCCGAGTATCTTTGCGCGTGCAGTTCAGGCCTCGGCGATCGCGGCAATCGAAATCTTGAGTCCGGGAATCTTTACCGGAAGTTTCGCGCCCTGGCGAGCAGGCGGGTTCGACGGGAACCAGCGAAGCCACTCCTCGTTCATGCCGGCAAAATCGTCTTCGTCCGCCATCACAACCGTGACGCTCACGATCTTGTCGAGCGAACTTCCTGCCTCTTCGAGAATTGCGGCGATGTTCGTCAGACACTGCGCGGTCTGTTCCTGAATCGTCTCGCCGCTGATCTTGCCGGTGGTCGGATCCACGGGAGCGGTGCCCGATACTAAGACGAGCCCCGCGGCCTTCACGGCCTGGCTATACGTTGCAGGAGGCTTTGCGGCCTTGGGGGTAAATACGATTTGGCGAGGCATGTCGTCTCCTTGGATCGCAGTGGACAAGTTACATCCCGACTTTCGCGCGCAAGAGACGCGCGCAGATCATCCAACTGACTTGCGGGACGTTCCCGCAAGCGCTTGCAGCATGCGTCGGATCTGGTTGCCGTCGCTGCGCGTTTCGCCGCTTTGCATATCGCGCAATCGCTGCGGCCGATGGTGCATGCCGGATGCGAGCGTGCGTTTCGCGGACGCGTGGAACTCGGTCGCTCCGGTTTTCAGCTTCAGATCGCCGATGTTGTCCGCGTCGATGCCGCCTCCGGGCATGATGACGATGCGTTGTGCGGATTGATCGACCAGCTCGCGAATCAGCTCCGTGCCGGCCGGCGCTGTTTCGGCTTGACCCGAAGTCAGAACACGCGCGCAGCCCAGCGCGACGACGTCTTCGAGCGCACTCCGCGGATCGCGCGCGAGATCAAAGGCGCGATGAAACGTCACCGCGAGCGTTCCGGCGGCTGCGATTAATGTGCGGCACTCGGCGAGCGCGACGTTTCCATCCTCGTCGAGCGCGCCGATAACGACGCCGTCGCAACCGAGTCGTGCGCACGCTTCGATATCGCCGATCATCGTCTCAAGCTCGAAATCGTTGTAAAGAAAATCGCCCGCTCGCGGCCGGATCAGTGCGTACAGCGGGATACGCAAACGATCGCGAGCGAGCGCGATCGTCGCGTACGACGGCGTCACTCCGCCTTCGCCAAGACTCGCAAACAACTCGACGCGCGCCGCGCCGGCTTCCTGCGCGGCAAGTGCAGAGGCCAGCGAATTGGCCGCGATCTCGAGCAGCGGCGTATCGGTCATGCGCTCAGTACGAACTCTTCGATGGAATCAAAGCATCCTGCTTTTGAGCGTCGCAGACGGCGTAGGAAAACCCTTTCTGGATCGCCCAGGCGCCCACTTCGCCGCGTCTGTTGAGCGCGAGGAATCCGACTTGCGTATCCTTCGCCAACTCGGGCTTGCGCTTGACGATGCGCATCACGGCTTCGCGACACGCCGCTTCAGGCGAACGCCCCTGCCGCATCAGCTCGACGACGAGAAAGCTGCCGACGTTGCGGATGACCTCCTCGCCGACGCCGGTCGAGGTCGCGGCGCCGACTTCATTGTCGACGTACAAACCCGCACCGATGATTGGGCTGTCACCGACGCGGCCGCGTACCTTCCACGCCATGCCGCTGGTCGTGCACGCGCCGGAAAGATTGCCGTGCGCATCGAGCGCCAGCATGCCGAGCGTGTCGTGATTGCGCGCATCGCCGCGCATTCCGTCAGCGGGCGCTGCTTGGTAGCTCTTGAGTTCACCGTTGACGACCGGCTTGTAGTTCGCGGTCTTGAGCCATTCGCGCCACGCCTTTTCCGATTCCGGCGTCAGCAGTTCTTCTCTTGGAAAACCCTGCTCGAGCGCGAACTGCAGCGCGCCGTCACCGACCAGCAGCACGTGTGGCGTCTTTTCCATCACGCGCCGCGCGACCGAGATCGGATGCGCGATGTGTTCGATCGCAGCGACCGCGCCGCAATTTCCGTGCTCGTCCATGATGCTCGCATCGAGCGTGACGCGCCCGTCGCGATCCGGATAGCCCGCGCGACCGACGCTGTGGTTGCGCAGATCCACTTCCGGTACGCGAGCGCCGGCTTCGACGGCATCGAGCGCGCGCCCGTTCTTCGCAAGAATCTCCCACGCGGCGTGGTTTGCGGCGACGCCGAAATCCCAGGTCGATACGACGCGCGGAATGGCCGTCGATGCTCGCGACGCAGCGCGCGCCGTCGTGACGCGGTTTGCTGCGAGCAATAGCGAAGAAGCCAAGATCGAGTCCTGCAGGAATCGTCGACGGTCGGACATTTGATCCTCGGGGAGCGGGGCAGCAATGGTGTCGCCATATTCCGCATCGACGGCGACGGCTCGGTGCGCCGTGTTCGACGGCCGGACCCGAGCAAACTTCGATAGCGTACCTTGCTGGACACGAACCAGGAAAGGCTGCGAAACGCCTATCGCAATCGTTCGTTCAACCACACGTTGCGTCGCCGTCGTCGTGGAGCAGTGCGCGCCAGCCGCCGGCTCCGAGACGGCGCAGGGTTTCGATGTTGCGGCGATAGATGTCGTCGGTATCGATCATGGTTTCGATTGCGCGATCAATGCTGGACTCACGCAACAGATGCAGCGTGGGATAGGGCGAGCGGTTCGTGCAATTCTCGATCGCATCGGCCGCCGTATCGGCGAAACGATAGTCAGGATGGAAGCTTGCAACCTGCAGTTCGCCTTCGAGTCCAAGCGCAAGCACTGCGGCGTCGGCGGCGTCGAGAAAATCGTTGTAGGCGAGGAAGTCGGTCAGGACTTCCGGATGGATGAGGAGTGTGGTTTCGCGCATCAGCGGATCGGCCTCGTGCAGCGCGACGAG
The DNA here is from genome assembly GCA_035996605.1 of Rhodanobacteraceae bacterium. GTDB lineage: Bacteria > Pseudomonadota > Gammaproteobacteria > Xanthomonadales > Rhodanobacteraceae > Dokdonella_A. The sequence goes on along the minus strand of DASYJJ010000192.1, from coordinate 2,372 downwards.
CTCATCGCGCAAATCATCGAGCAGCGCTTCTTCGCTGCGCGCGCGACTGACGCGAAAATGCAGCCGTTTCTGCACGAAAGGAGCACGCGCGAACGGGCAGAGGTTGAGACCGATCACCGCGCGTTCCACCCAGCGTTGCGTCGCAGCCAGCACCGCCGCTTCCTCGATGGTTGCCTCGTCGGAAGCGGGCGGGCGCAATCCTGCAGAGTCGTTGCTCATTGCATCGAGAGGGTATCACCGCTTCTCTCGATCCGGATCGGACGCGTGGCCCTACGGTGCCAACGAACGTCGCCGCGCACTAATCGAAACCGTTCGCGAAAATCGCGTCCCCATCTTCGCGGACTTCAATCACCGTATCCGCGGCGGCCGCGGGATAACGCACGATGCGTCCAGAAGGATTGAACTCGACTTCGACGTCGACATTCGCCCGCGCGCCCAATCCGAAATGGCGTTCAGTGACCGCGCCGCCGTAATAGCTCGCGGCGGCCTGAAAACAATAGATCGCGACGGATTCGTAGCCGACCAGCTGTTGTGTTCCGGCGGCGAAGAGTCGGATCTTCGCGCCCGTCGCGCCGCGATTGCCGGGGCTTCCGATCGGGCGGACGCGCAGCCAGTTCTGCGCCGGATTGTCGTTGCGATAGAGCTTGATCTGATAGGGCTCATCCAGGTTGGCGTAACCTGCGATGTCCAGATCGCCGTCGCCGTCGAAGTCGCCGAACGCGAGGCCGCCGTCGATCGAGCACGGACACGCGTCGATGATGTTCCAGGCGTCGTTCATGTAGACGAAATGCCCCGCGCCGATCCCGCGCAACAGCATCAGGTAGTACTTGCCGTTCATCAGGATGTCGGGAATGCCGTCGTTGTCGAAGTCCGTCATGACGGCGGTGCCCCACGCCGCGTAGGTCAGCGCCTGGTTTGCGACACCGGCGACGGCTCCCGCGTCGAGCGCGAACACGCCGCTGCCATTGTTCTTGTAGATCACCGGCGGCAGTTGCCTGTGGTCGATCGCGATGAGATCGAGATCGCCGTCGAGGTCGTAGTCGCCAACGCCCTTGACGATGAGCCCGGCGGCCGGAAGGCCCGCGGCGGCGGTCTGCTCGCTGAACTGCGGCACGCCATCGATGACGCCGTCGTTCCGGTAATAGTAGGTGCGGCCATCGGTGTCGTCGTAGCCGCCGCCGACCATGACCAGAAGATCGATGTCGCCGTCGTTGTCGAAATCGCCCGGGATCACATTCGCGTTGTTGTTGGAATCGGTGCCCGGAATCGTGATCGAGAAACTGTCCTGCTCGAATCCGCCGGCGCCGTCGCCGAAATCGATCTGGATGCCCGGCGGCGCCGCACGCAGCCAGTCGACGCGGCCGTCGCGATTGAAATCCGCGAGCACTTGCGTGCGCGCCGTGTTGCCGTCGCGCGTGACACCGGTCGCGCGGATGTCGAGCGAGCCGGGCGACGAGAAGTTCTGCCACCACTGCGCGCCGCCGTCGACGTAGGTCATGGTGAGGTCGTTCTTGCCGTCTTCGTCGAAGTCGTAGCTGAGATGCACTTCAGTCGTCGGATAACTGCCCGCCGCAATTGCAAGGTGACCGTTGCCGTCGTTGAGCAGCGCGAGCGCATCGCCTCCGCCGTGGCTGCTCAGGAACAGGTCGATCTTTCCGTCGTCATCGAGATCGATGAAGTGCAAGCCACTGAGCCACCAGTCCGGAAATTCCGCATAGCGCGCGGCGACGATCGGGCCGAGACCGGATGAATCGGTGATGTCGGTGAATTGCGCGCTGGCGAGGTTCGCGCCGAGCGCCATGGCCAGAACGGCGGCGGAACAAACCGAGCGGAACATTCCCAGCATCCTCTGGCGAGCACGCTGGATCGTGCGCTGCCGTTGCGGAGGTGACTGCGAAGCCGAACAACAAATGCGGGAAATTCTGTGGCGCTGTGCCGCGCTACAACGTAGCCAACATACGCCGCGCAAAGCACGCGAGCGCTGGATAGCGGCTACTTGTCGTCCTCGACTTCAACGACCATCACTTCAATCGGACGATCGCCCACGTTCACATCGCGATGCATGGTGTTGGGTGGGTTCGCAGGCAACCAGTAGGCTTTGCCGTCTTCCCACACGTGCGTTTCAGATGCGCCTGATTGATCCTCGATCTTCATCGTGCCGCCTTGCAGGGCAACAATCACGCGACCGTGATCATGGCGATGCAACGGCAACGGCGCATTCGGCGCGATCGTGGACTTCCAGACCTTGACGTGCGAGTTCTCCAACTGAGGCATCCGCTGTGTGGAAGCCGGCGGATCCGAAGATCGCGCGGCAAAGGCGATCATGAGAACCGCAAGACCACCGGCGACGCAGATGATTGATCGCATCATGG